>NZ_CP019323.1:313270-626541 GCF_001971585.1 Companilactobacillus allii
CAAGCTTTAGCAACGGCTTTGAATTCTTCAATATGTGCTAGTCCCTTCATTGGGAAATACTTGATCGATGAGCCACCCATATCTTTCAATAGTGCAATGGCAGACTCTATAGGAACTTGTGTTTCTGTTGATTGACTGCTCAATGGACCAGTAGCAATGTTTACAAATCCAACTTTGCCTGTAGGTGAAACCAATCCATTAATAATTGTTTCATCTTGACCTAACAATGCACGACTAGCTCCAACTCCAGTAAATACTTGGTTAACGTGTTGTGGTTGAACTTCTTTGGAAACTCTAGCAACCATGCCACTTTGATTAGGATCTCCAGCACCAAGACCAACTGAAACGGCGTTATGGATCACTTCTTTATATTTAAGCATATCTGAAATAGCTGCTTCATCTGTTGGATAGTTCTTTGTTAATACACCAAGAACTACATGTCCTTGTGCTGCGTCGTAACATTCCTTAGCATTCTCCACTGAATTAGCTAGTACATTTAAGCATATTCCGTTATCTAAATAATTAGGTTTCAAGTCCATTATAGAGCCTCCATAATTTCTTTCATTCTTATAATAATTTGATCCATTTCAACATCATCAACTGATCTAATATCAAATTCGATAATACCAACATTGACACGATACTCGCGTGCGTAGATAGCTATATCGCCGTTACGTAACTGCTCACATATTTGCTCTGCCTTATCAGTTTTGACACTTGCTCGATAAATATCTCTACCTGCACCATCTTGAACAATTTTTACATCCAAACCAATAGATTGGAGTTTTTCAACAAACGGTTCCAAGCGTTTTATCATCTGCTGACCATTTTCAGGTCCTTCATCTAGATACTGCTCGATTGCACTAGTAAGTCCAATGATATTTTCTTTACCAATCTTCATCGCACGTCCCATGCCTTTGCTTTGTATCCTGGCCCAACTGATATATTTTTCTTTACCAAAAACGACACCTGAAGCAGGACCCTCAATCGACTTGGCACCGCTATATATCACTGCATCAACACCCATTTGTAGATACTTGGTTAGATCTTCCTCAGCGGCAGCATCTAAAACTAAAGGTAAATCGTGCTTGTGGGCAACCTTTATTGCATCTGGAATTGATAACATACTCTTTTGCACAGTATGATGACTCTTGATATATAAAATTGCAGCTGTCTGTTCAGTAATTTGCATTTCAATATGTTCTGGAGTACACATGTTGGCATATCCAGCCGGGATCATCTTTGCCCCAGCAACACCAAGCATCACATCTACTGGTGCACCGTAATCGACGTCATGTCCCATTGGAAGGATTACTTCGCGCTTAGTGATTCTTGTAGTATAAGGATGATATACATGATACATATCACCTTGACCAATGATTCCGGCTATTACTTGAGCAATACCAGCTGACGCTGAATTAACTATCAGAGCATCTTATGAACCAACAAGTTTGGCAATATATTTTCCAGTTTGTACAACCAAATCAGACATTTCAAAGAAATTTTGTCCACCAATCTTTTGTGCCTCAGCGACTTTGTCAGACACTTTTGAAACTCCAAGAATGGTCATTTTCCCATCCGCATTAATTACGTGTCTCAAATTGTACTTTTCATATACATCCATTTAGATTCCTCCAATTGAATACACATTACCGCCGACAATACTGTACTTCGGTTTGACAAGTGTATCAGTAATTCTTGTATTACCATTTGAATCCGTTAATTCCTTACGTCCATGTTTGATATCAAATATTGTCACATCGGCATCATATCCAGACTTCAATAACCCTTTTCTCGATAAACCAAAGTTCTTGGCGGGACGACTTGTTATCATTGGGATTATCTCTGAAATTTTATATCCCAGTAATAGTAACTTCTCAATACAAGTGGACATATCATAAACTGGCCCATCTTCTCGATTATGATGATAAATATCAGTACTCAAAGTTTCGGGATATAACTTATATTGTTTAGCAATCTCAGCTGTGTGGAAGTTAAAGCTATCAGTCCCATGTCCAACATCGAAAATAATGCCATGCTCATAGCCATCTTGGACAAAGTCCTTGATATTGTCATTTTCATCCAAAATACCATTTGTTTTGCCGTTAAAGCAGTGTGTCATAATGTCGCCTTTATCCATAATTGTCATTATCTCTGACAATTCAGGAGGATTAGTACCCACGTGAACCATTAGTGGTAGATGTTTATTGAGCTTCATTTGGAAGTACTTTGCTTCAACCAGTGGATTGATACCGTTTGAGACCACGACAGACTTACTGATTCTTGCCTTAATTCCAACGATAAAATCAGGATATTCATCGACTGCTGCTTGCAGTTTTTGAAGATTCAATCTTCGCATATCCCCCAGCTCATCTTGTGCTAAAATACCAGTCTCAGAAATATTGATCATAGCGTAAACGTTAGTCAGCTTGTCACGGGTACGTGTGTAAAAGTCCTTGATATTATTGGCTCCGGTTGACCCCGCATCAATGACAGTCGTAACGCCGGTTTTATATCCATCTTCGTCTGGATCATCATAATACAGTGTTAATTTTTCATAACAATGTACATGATCATCAATCCAGCCCGCAGAAACGATCGATTGTCGTTCCAGGTCAATTGTTTTGTCTGCCACAACGTTTCTTATCTTGGAACTAACACGTTCAATTTTTCCATTTGTAATCAACAATTCGATTGGTTCTAAATATTCATTCAGTCCATTCTTTATGTATAAATCGGCCATTATTAAATTTCCTCCAATTTAAACTTAGCCCATGGAGTTATGTAGTCTAATAAAAATAGCTCTTGGTCAGATATTTCTGCGACTTTATTCTTTCTTTCATCACTATGAGCTTGTAGAACAATCTGTAACTCATTTTTATATTTCCCGAATTCATCGTTACCAATGACAATGTCACCACGTTTGAATTCATGTGAGCAATCATTTTTAGGGTTCTTCTCTGCCTTATACTTTTTACGCACTTCAGTTGATCGAACCACTAGATTGGTAATATCACCACGTCTGACATGTTGGTTATCCAATAAAATTTCTTTTTCAACCTTATGGATACAATCACAAAGTTTCACATCAAAGGTAACTTGATATCTATTCAAATTGCCCAATCTGTCCAATTCTTCATCCGAAGCATAGGCGTTACCAATAATCACACAATCGATCAATCCAGTGGCAAATAAGTGCTTAGCCTGTAATTCTATTGGCAGATCTCTGTGCATCTCTAATGTTGGTAGACCATCATTAATACTCCAAGGTCCAATTTTACCGACTTGCGATGTAATAAAGGCAGCGGTTTGAATTCCTTTTTCTTTGAAACGACGTGAACAGGAATTGAAAAAATCAAGTGGTAGTCCTGTTCCACGTTGTGGATAAAAGTTGTGACAGCCGTAAATGAAAGGTTCATTAGCGCAATAGGATAAGATATTGTTCAAATAATCGACATCATTACTCATATTCAATTCAATATTTAATTGCTGTTGATTGTATGAGATCATAGCTTCCTTGCGACCGTCAAATCCTTCATCCAACCTGATACCGTCTGCACCTAATTCAGAGAAGAAACTCAAATCCTGATACGATATCCCTAGTTGATCAAATATGCTAGGGGCAACATCTAGTGTTATCGTATACCCGAGCTTTTTGGCATAAGAAATTAAATCACGATACTTTTCTATGACTGCTTCTTTTCCACCACTAACTTCAAGCATACTCATAAATATTCTAGAAAATCCATGTTGAGACGCTTTAAGTAAATATGCTTTATCCTCATCAACATTACTGTGGTCGGGATAAACTGAGACTCCTAAGGTTCTCTTTGTCATACTTTTTTACCGCCTTCCATATCTGAAAAAACGTTCAAATATTTATTCGAGATGACTGTTGCTAGATAAATTGTTGCTAAAATCACTAATACGGCTGTAATTTTAAGTAACATTCCTATTGCTGCGACAACTAACAAAATCAGTAACGATCTTAGAATTGTTTTACCAGCTGAAATGTTTTTTAGAAATTTGGGCATGATTTTCTTTTGAACCAAAACTTCACTTAATAAGAAGAATCCTGCCAATCCAATCATGTAATACATAATTTTTACTCCTTAGCCAACTGTTGTTTTTCAAATACCTTAAAGAATGGGTAATAGATTGCTAGGTCAATTAGGAAATTGACACAAGTTAAAATCAGCGCTGGAATACTCCAGTTTGTACTGATAAATGCTCCCAGTGGACCCGGTACAGTGAACGGCAATCGAGCCATCATCATTGGGACGACTCCAGTAATAGTTAAGATATATGAAAGTGTACCTGTAACTAATGGTGCGACAATGAACGGAATACCTAATATTGGGTTCATAACGATAGGTGCACCGAAAACAATAGGTTCGTTGATATTGAATAATCCAGGTAGTATTGCTAATTTACCCAAATCCTTTATATACGCTGACTTAGAGAACATGAACAAAATGACAAGTGCCAAAGTACCACCGGCACCACCGATCCAGATGAACCATTGTAAGAATTGTTCTGTAAAGATTGTTGAAAGGTGATGTGCACTCGTTCCACCAGCGAATTCACTCATGTTTTGTGCAATTGACATTTCCCAAAATGGACGAACGATTGGATCCATTATAGCTGCACCATGAATACCTAATGTCCAAAATCCTGTAATAAGGAAGATTGTCAATAGTCCACCGAATAGACTGTTTCCAACCAATATACCCTTCAATGGCATTAAGATAGTGCTTAGAAATGATGCAATATCAAAATCAAAGATGTATCTTACTATCCAAAAGAAAAACAATATTACTGCTGCTGGAATTAATGCAACAAATGAATTAGATACTTCTGGTGGAACTCCATCTGGCATCTTGATCGTAATATTCTTATTTTTTAAGAATCGATAAATTTCAACGGTCAAGAGTCCAGTAACGATTGATGCGAAGAGTGATGACGCACTTAGATTAGCGATATTAATATATCGACCGGCATCGATCACTCCATTAACATTTTTTAATACGTGTACGGGTGCTGCTGTGGAAACTAAGAATGCTAAAACAGCTAACATACCATTGGTGAGTTTATCTAACTTGTAACTTTCGGCCAGTGAAGAAGCAATCCCAAAAGTTGCATATAAGGCCAGAATACCAACAGTGTATCTGAATGGTATATCCAAAATTTCCTTATATGGTGCAAGGAAATTGGCTACTGACTCAATTGGTATATTATTGATAATCGTAAAGAACGATCCCACGATAGTAAGTGGTAGTGTTGAGATTATTCCCTTACGAATAGCTGTCATGTGGCGTTGTGTTCCCATTTTATTGGCAATTGGTAAAACCTTTGCGTTAAGCATATTAACAAAATTATCCATATAACCCTCCTCAATTCGATTACATCATAACATCATAACATTATAATGTAAACGCTTAATACGAAATTATATTTCGTATTCAATTTCATATGGAAACCTATTAGTATCATAAAGTGCTACAGAATATTCAATGACATTTTCAAACCTATCAAAGCCCTTGCGTATCCGTTTAATTGCCAATTCATCAGTTGTTCCAAGTATTTTTTTGTCATCATCACCAAGCTTTACTGCTCTAAAATCATCTTTGAAATTATAAATATCTTGTCCGCTATCCTTTAAAATTTTATACAGAGATTTATGACGTAAATCCTTTAATTCATCTTGAATGCCAACATTGGGAAGATAATGTTCAAAGATAATGAACGGCTCTTTATCAAGTGAATATAAGCGTTTAATATACAAGACTTTTTGTTGCGATTCTTCAAATGGTGTCCCAGCTGGATCGACTAATTTGATTTGTAAAATTTCTTTGGTCAAGTCGCCATGATCATTAACAATTGACGAGAAAGATCTTGCTTTAGACAATTTATTGAAAAGATTATTACTGATCACCTTAGTACCAATACCACTTTTTTTCTCCAAATATCCTTCAGAAACAAGTAACTCAACTGCTTTTCGTATCGTTATTTTACTAACTTTATACATATCTTCTAGTTCATTTTCAGTAGGGATCAATGTTCCAATTTCATATTTATTCGACAGAATATTCTTCTTGATATCCGCTGCAATATTCTGATATAAAGTACCTGTTATCATATGTTTCTCCTTTGATAAAGATTTAATTAAACAGTATATCATTACATTATTATAATACATATATACATTATCAAATATCCAAATAGCAATATATTAATTTTATCCGTTAAAATTAATTATAAACAAAAAGGACAGATCAACTGTCCCTACACACTCCAATCACCTATTAAGTTTTACTTTAGAAACTCTAGTCTAACAGCATTTAGCACCGCTATAACGGTGACACCAACATCGGCAAATACCGCTTGCCACATGCCCACAAATCCAAATGCACCAAGAATTAAGAACAATACCTTGATACCGATGGCAAAGCTGATATTCTCCATCACTATTTTCCTAGTTACTTGAGCTATTTTTATAGTTTTAGATACTTTGGATGGTTCATCACCCATGATAACAATATCGGCAGCCTCAACAGCTGCATCACTTCCAAGTCCTCCCATAGCAAATCCAATATCTGCACTGGTTAAAACTGGCGTGTCATTAATACCATCACCGACAAAGGCGACTTTCTTGTTGCGTTCTCTAGATTTCTTTAATAAGTCAGCTACTATATTGACTTTATCTTCAGGTAATAATTGAGTAAAGGCTTGATCAAGGCCCAATTTATTTGCAGTTTGTAAGCCAACAGACTCATTGTCACCGGTTAACATAACGCTCTTAATTCCACGTTTATGTAATAGTTCTATCGCTGATTTAGCATCATCTTTAGGTTCATCTGCAATGACAATACTTCCCATGAATTCATTATCAGCACTAACGTATACGATTGTCCCGATATTATCATTTTTGATAATATCAATTCCACGCATTGATTTGGCATTGCCAACCACGATCATCTTGCCATTTACAGTTGCGCTTATTCCTTGCCCAGCACTTTCATTAACATTGCTAACAACAAGTGATCGTAAATCACCCTTGAAGGATTTCTCAATTGACTGTGCAATGGGATGGGTCGAATTCTGCTCTACAGCAGCAGCATAGCTCAATAATTCTTGCTTACTAATACTCTTTATTGGAGCAACGTCGATCACTTCAAATTTACCCTTAGTCAAAGTACCCGTTTTATCAAAAGCAATTGTATCTACATCATTTAACAACTCCAAATAACTGCTGCCTTTAACCAAGACGCCTTGCTTTGAAGCAGCTCCAATCCCACCAAAGAAACTTAGTGGTACAGATATAACCAATGCACATGGACAAGAAATAACTAGGAATACTAATGCTCTAGAAATCCACATACTCCATTCACCAGTGACCAATGGTGGTAATATTGCCAACATTAATGCCATAGCAACAACAATAGGTGTATATATCTTTGCGAATCGAGTAATGAACTTCTCTGCAGGAGCCTTTTTGGCACTCGCATTTTGAACCATATCCAAAATTTTGACTACTGTAGAATCACTGTATTTTTTAGTTACTTTTATTTCTAAAGTACCATTTTGGTTGATAGATCCACTCAATGCTTCATCATCTATCGTCAAACTTTGTGGCATTGACTCACCTGTTAAAGCTGATGTATCAACATTTGAGTTTCCCGCAATAACTACTCCATCTAAAGGGATCTTTTCACCTGGTTTAACGACGATCACTTGTCCTATTTGAACCACACTAGGATCAACATGCTTAGTTTTGTCAGACAACTTCAAAGTCGCAAAGTTTGGCTTGACCTCTAGTAGTGCTGAGATTGATCTCTTAGAATTATTTGTAGCAATATCTTCGAACAAGTTACCTACTTCGTAAAAAAACATTACAGCAACAGCTTCAGGATACTCGCCTAATACAAGTGCTCCGACAGTAGCAATAGTCATTAAGAAATTCTCATCAAATATTTTACCGTGAAAAATGTTTCTAACAGCTTTAAATACAATTCCGCCACCAATGACAAAGTAGCCGATAAAGTAAAATAAGATACTAATATTTGGTGCCAATAATTTACTGAATCCAATAATCATAAATATGGCCGAAATAATTAGTTTCCAAATTCTTACAATAGATTCTTGATCCAATTTATTTTTAGACTTTTTTTGTTTATTTTTAACTCCATATTCGGATTGGACATTATATAATTTCATTATAAACGTCCTCCTCTCAGTAATGTAAGCGTTTATATGAATATATGAGCATTCATTCATACTTCATGTATAATATAATATATCCTATATAGAATTTCAATGATTTCTTGAGAAAAAGGTGAACTAATGTCAGCAGCAGATTTTCCAGAGCAAGAACATCAAAATGCTCTAAACCATCTAAAAGAATCGATGCCAGCTAATGAAGAATTAGAATCAATAGTAGGTATATTTAAGGCGTTCGGTGATATGACACGTGTTAAAATCATTCTGGCATTGGCCAAAACACCTTTAAGCGTTGGCGAAATAGCTGACACTTTAGATATGAGTCAATCTTCAATATCCCATCAATTGAGCCTCTTGCGCCAATTAAATCTAGTTTCAAGCGTTCGACATGGGCGAAATATTCATTATCGTTTAAGTGATCAGCATATAATTACTATTTTTAATCAGACCAAAGAACATATTGTTGAAGATGAAAATGATCAATAAAAACTTCGAAGCGAATTTGCTTCGAAGTTTTTTTATTACACCCATTGACTTTTAAAATTACCGAACTATAATGAATTTTGTAATCAGATAGTGAGTGCTCACTTTCTGATAATGATTAAGTTTATAGATGAGGAGTGATATATCATGTTTACAACAATATTTTGGATTTTGGCCGTTTGGTTCATAATTAACCTTATTTGGATGTGGAATAAACGTGACGACAAACAATTGCAAAAAACTCTAGGCTGGGTCAATGTAGTTGCAGTCATTGCAGGATTTTGGACTTTCTATGCAGCTACCAGAGTTGGTAATATCGAGACTTGGTTCAATGTCTTGAATTATGTCAACATTGTGATTGCTGCCACCCAATTATATCTTGGTTATCGTAATGGTGACGGTCACAGTGTCAAACATGCGTAATTTTTTTAAGTGAATTTTAGTATACCCTTGATGAAGCTGGCGCAAAGAAAATTTTGTACCAGCTTTTTCGATATTACTATCTTATAATTGTACTAATATGTAAAATGAGGTTAATAATGAAAAATCTAATTGAAGTTTATAAAGAATCTCCTGAAACCAGTAACATGACAGATAAGCAGATGAAAATTTTCCGATCTGCAATCAAACTTTTTGCTCAAAAAGGATATAAGGATACTAGCACTAAAGAAATAGCTAGTGGAGCTGGTGTTTCTGAGGGTAGTCTATTCAAACGTTTCAATAATAAAGAAGACTTGTTGCTAGCAATACTCAAACCCATTTCACGTGTCATATTACCTGAAGTACTAGTTGAATTATCCACAACCGACCAACAATATGACCATTCTAATTTGCAAGACTTTATTAATGTGCTGGTACGCAACCGCCTAGAATTCTTCATGGAAAATATCGATGTAATTAAAATATTTGCTAATGAATTTATTTACGATGAAAAAATCAGACAAGATATGGTTGCTGAGATGCCACGTGAATATATTACTAATATCAATAACTCATTTGATAAGTTGAAATCAGATCAACAGTTGATTGAGTGGGATAACGTAGAAATATTCAGATTTATTTTTTCGAATATCTTTGGTTATATTGCACAACATTACTTCTTATTTAAATCACCAAAATGGAATGAGAAAAAGGAAATAGATCATTTGGTCGATTTTTTAGTTAAAGGCTTAACTCCAACTATCAACTAAATTACTCTAAAACTTTCATCCATTTGTCTAGCTATCACAATACGTATTTATTCCAAAATTTTTTCTGATAAATAATAAGTATTTATAGTTATTTTTCTGAAAATTTACATGTTTTTTACATAAAATTTACTCCATATTTACATTGGTTCGATATGATTAAATAGATCAAAAATATTAAACCCATGAGGAGAGATTCTAATGAAAAAGACTAAGTCCCTTGTTATCACGAGTTTGTTGTTTAGCACAATGATTTTGAACCCTAGCGTTATTAATGGTGTTATGGTCCAAGCCGCTGCCAATGAAGCCCAAGTTGGACAAGTTGAACCAGGTAAACCAAATCCAGTTACTCCACCTACTACTGCCACAAAAGATGTTACTGTAATTTATTTGGATGCAGCAACAAAAAAGCCAATCGATAACATCAAAAACGGTACAGTAACAGTCGATAAAGACGCTACTTCTGTTGATGAAAAATTAGTTAAAGCTACAGATGGTTTTAAGCTTTCTGAAAAGCAAGACTACACAATTAACGACAAGGGAGAAATCAACGTACTTGTAACTCCTGATTCAGCTGTAAAACCTGATGACAAGAAAACTAAGACAATTACTGTAACTTTTGTTGATACTGATGACAGTAAAGTAACTTTCAATTCATCTGTAGAAGTTCCTAAAGATGCTACAAATATTGATAGTTCAAAACTTAAGGATATTACTCCCAGTGGATATGAAATTTCTCTTAAAGAACTCATAGATATTAAAGATAATCATATTACTGTTTCAGTTAAGAATTTATTCAAAACTGTAACGATTAGATTCCAAGATTCTACAGATAACACTAAAAAGTTTGAATCAACTACTATGAAAGTAGATAGAAAAGCTAAAAAAGTTAAAGGTTCAACAATCAAGGCTCCAAAGGGTTACGTAGTAACCGGTAGAGAACTAATCACTATTAAAAATGGTCAAATGCTTGTTCACATCAAACCAGCAGATTATAATGCAGGTCACGTTGCAAGCAAATCAGATATTTACGTCCACTATATCAACGATAAGAATACATCTGCTAAATTCAAAGAAGCAATTATTAAAGATGTTGCAAGTGACATCACTTCTATTGACAACTCATTAGTAACTGCACCAAAAGGTTACAAAATTGTTGAAGGTCAAAAATTCAATATCAGTTACGGTATGATCAAGGTCCATGTTGTTCCTTCTACTACTAAACCTACTGCACCTACTAAGCCCACTAAACCCGGCCACTCAAATGGCTCTGGTGCAACAACCACTCACGCAAAGCACAAAACAACTGTTCACTTTATTGACAAAGAAACTGGCAAAACAATTCACTCAACATCTATCACTGGTACAGAAGGTCAAAAACACGAAATTGATTTACCAGAAAACTATGAATTAGCTACTGGTGAAACAAATAAGACTTCAACTGGTAAAGCAGATAAGACTATTGAGATCAAAGTTGTTAAGAAAGCTGTAAGTGGTACTATTACTAACCACAAAACAGTTATTTCATCATTGCACGTTGCTACACTATACTCAAAAGATGGTAAAGCAATCAAGAACCGTGCAATCTCAGCAAATTCAAATTGGGCAGCTGATAAGAAACTTGTTCTTAATGGTGTAACTTATTATCGTGTTGCTACTAATGAATGGGTGAAAGCTAGTGATGCATATGAATATGTTGCAGTTAACAAGTCTATTACAACTTCTGGTCACACAGCCAAAACTTTATACAATTCAAATGGTACTGTAATTAAAAGTCGTGCCCTTAGTGCTGGATCAGCATGGCACACAGATAAGACAGCTACTATTAACGGTAAAACAATGTATCGTGTTGCTACTAACGAATGGGTACTTGCAAGCGATTTAGTTTAATTTCAATATTACTCTCCCTGATTAAATATAAATGAAACTAAAATTCACGCAAAAAAACAGCCAATTGGCTGTTTTTTTTTTAATTCTCAAATAAATAAACTATGCTTCCATTTAATTCAAAATGTCACTGAAGTTTTTAACGCTACTTTTGATTAGTTTACAAAAGCATTACCTAACAACCATACCAGACGTTAAGTAACGCTTAGTGAAACAGAAAATACTAATTTATATTGCTATGACACAATAATATCGATAATTGTATTTTTTTTAGTGTTCTCAGTCTTTTAAAATTTGACAGTCAAACTTGCGCAACCAACTGCTACCCGGCCACATGGCTTTTCTTTACTCTTCATAAGCTAAAACCTCATCAGACAAGGGTTCCGCCTTTAAAAACAAACTAAGTACTAGCAATAATCCAGCTAATGGAATTCCCCATCCGAATACCGTTTGAAATGCCTGTAACTGGCTAAGCGTTGGTTTAGCCAATTGTGCTGTTAAAATGACCCCAAAGATAGCTGATCCAAATGCTCCACCTAATGTTTTAAAAAAGTTCAAGGTTCCAGTAGCCGTACCTAAATCCTGGACAGCCACAGTATTTTGGCCAACTAACAGCGATATCTGCGTAAAAATACCAATACCTATACCAATTGGAATTTGCCAAATCATCATTGACCAACTGCTAACTAATTGTGATAACCCGTAAAAGCCGACTAACATTAGTAAGGCTCCAATGATTGGCAGTATTTTATACTTGCCAGTTCTCTCAATAACTATTCCAGCAATCATTGTACCAATAATCAACGCGACTAAAGTTGGAATAATATAAAATCCTGTTCGACTGGTTGTCACTCGATAAACTCGTTGCGCCACCATTGGTACATAAATCATCGCCATAAATAGTGCGGCAGTTGATAATGCAAACATAAGACTTGCTAAGTTGAACGTACCATTATGAAATAATGTTAATGGCGTTAACGCACTCGTCTTAGCTCTTTGCTCGACCACTATATACACAGCTATTAAAATTAAATCTCCTAACAGCATACCCAGCATCATTAGTGACTCCCAAGAAAACATTGTTCCACCTAACGTGACCATTAATAGCGTTAATGTTGTAATACCAGTGGCCAAAATGCCCCCTAAATAATCAATTTTAATCGTCATCGGCTTTGTTTGTGGTAACTGCAATTTGAATCCCAAAATAACCATTGCAACAATGCCAATGGGCAAATTGATAAAGAAAATCCATCGCCACGTTAAGTACTGTACAAAATAACCACCTAATACCGGCCCGGCAATCAACGCCACCATGCTAACTAATCCGAACAAGGCTTGATACTTACCACGTTGACGAGCCGGAACCAAATCAGCAAGTACGGCTTGGACTAACGAATTCAATCCCCCCGCTCCGATACCCTGAAAACCACGAGATAAAATTAATACTAGCATCGATGTAGACAATCCACTCATTAACGATCCAATCATAAATAGTCCTAACGCAAGTTGTAAAATTCGTTTGCGCCCAAAAATATCACCCAATTTACCAAAAATAAGTGTCATGACGGCACTCGTCAAGAGAAAGCTAGTAATTACCCACACCGATTGATTTAAATGACCCAACTCCTTTACAATCCCATTGAGTGCCGTGGTTGTAATAGTTTGATCTAAAGTTGCCATAAATAGAACTAAACCCAAAGATAAAAAGAGCCAATAACTATTTAAACGTTTTTCTAATTGCATTCTATCCACTTCTCCAATTAAGTAACTGAGTTACTTTTTATTTTTATAAAACAGGGCAATTATATAAACTCCACTAAGACATGTCAATAAAAAGTTACTGAGTTACTTTTTTAGAAAGATATGTTATAATTACTTCATGGGAAAACGAGAAATTAAAAAAGCTGCTAAACGGCTTGAAATCTTTAATGTGGCTACAAAACTCTTTGTTCAATTTGGTTATGACAATGTCACTACGGCTGAAATTGCCACTCAGTCACACATTGCTAAAAAAACGTTATTTGAATATTTTTCATCGAAGGAAAATATTATTTTTGACCATGAAACCAATTTAATCGATGCCTTAATTCTTGCATTACCTCCTGAAAGCAACATCTGGGAAGCTTTTATTGCTTTTGTTCGTAAATCTATCATGACCCCAAAATCCCGACAACAGTCCATCATTCCAGAAGCACTGCAGCTCCCGCAAATTATCCAAGATAGTGATGTCTTAACAGGTCGATTACTTAAAATGTGGGCACAAGATGAAAAAAAATTATCTGCTTATTTCCAAACAATTGGGTATGCAGAGGCCCCTGCCCAGGCCTTAGCAATGATTATGATTAACATCTTACGTCAACTATTTGCTACTGAAATTCCATTTGAAACTTTATTGGCGGCGCACGTTGATATTGCAAAACTAATAAGTAATACACCCAATAATTAATGCGCTTCGTCAAAAAGAGCATCACCAGATGAGTTGTCCTCGTCCAGTGATGCTCTTTTTACTCCATTTTATTTTTTTAACCAAAGTATTATTTAAATTAATTTCAAACGTAATAACACCTTTAATATATTAATTTTCAACTCTCAACATTTAGTTTTCAAACAAATAAACTACAGTTCCATATGGAGGTAATATGATGTCTCCACTCTTAACTACATCTGGAGAATCATAGTTACTAATAAGCTTTTTACCACTGCCACTTAGTTCAGGGATATTTACAACCTGACTATCAGTAGCAAAATTGCCAGCAACAAACATAGTGCCTTCACTACCTTTTCTCAAGTAGCAATACGTCTTTGAATTGTCCTTATCTAATAACTCATATTTTCCTGTAGTAATTATCGGTAACTCATGTCTCAATTTTATTAATTTTTGGTAATAATAGAAAACTGAGTTCTTATCTGATAGAACATTTTCGACATTAATTTCTTTATAATTAGGATTTAATTTAATCCAAGGATTTACTGTAGAAAATCCTGCATTAGCCTTGTCTGACCAAGGCATTGGTGTACGTGCATTATCACGCGACTTAAGGTAAACACTACGCATTGTAAAATCTTTAGGTAATTTATATTGATCAATAAAACGATGATAAGTATTAAATGTCTCAATATCAGTATAATCATCAATTGACTGATATTTAGCATTTGTCATACCCAGTTCTTCACCTTCAAAAATAAAGGGTGTTCCCTGTTGCATATGTAAAATGGTACCGAGCATCTTAGCAGATTCAACTCTATATTTACCATCGTCATCCCCAAACCTAGTAACAGGCCGAGCCTGATCATGATTACTCCAATACAAGCTATTCCAACCGTCATGCTCATACATAGCATTTTGCCACTCTGATAATACCCTTTTCAAATCAACAAGTTTGAATCTTTTATCTGAATATTTACCATATTTACCATAATCCAAGTGCATATGATCAAAGTGAAAGACCATATTTAATTCTTTTCTAGAAGCATCAGCGTATAAAACACCATCCTTAGAAGACGTATGTGGTGTCTCACCGACTGTCATAATATCGTATTTACTCAATACTTCACGATTCATTTCTTGTAGATAATCATGGACCTTGGGGCCATTGGCAGCACCGGCATAATAACTACCTAATTTTCTGTTTTGAACTAATGGACCGTCTGGATACTTTGGATCTTTAGAGATCAAAGAGATTACATCCATTCTGAAACCATCTATTCCACGATTTAGCCAGAACTTCATAATATCGTATACATCTTGTCGAACATTGGGATTCTCCCAATTTAAGTCTGGTTGTTCTTTAGCAAACAAATGTAAGTAATATTGTCCTAGTTTATCGACATAATCCCAAGTTGATCCACCAAATGAAGATCCCCAATTATTGGGTGTTTCATCAGGTTTTCCATCTTTCCAAATATAATAATTATGATATTTACTATCCTTACTCTTCAAAGCATCCTTGAACCAAGGATGTTCACTAGAAGTATGATTAACAACCAAATCAAGAATTATTTTAATGCCCATTTCATGTGCACTATTCAAGAGAGTTTCAAACTCTTCATCAGAACCTAATCTTGGATCTATTTTACGATAGTTACTAATATCATAACCATTATCAACTTGTGGAGAAACATAAATTGGATTCAGCCAAATTACATCTACTCCTAATTTTTTTAAATAACCTAATTTTTCAGTAATACCAGCAATATCACCGATACCATCATTATTGGAGTCATTAAAGCTCTTAGGATAAACTTGGTAAACTACACTATTCTTCCACCACTTTATATCATTCATCGTCATCATCGACCTCAACTTGCATAGTATTCACATAAACAATAGCCTCTTTGGCCTGTGAAATAAGTTCTTCAACTTTGCTTGTTGTTAAATACTGATCAGTTGGTTCCATTGCTAACGACAACGCCAACGGTAAGTTCATACCACTAATAATATGTGTGTGTGCACGTGTACGGTAACTGAAGAACTTCTGATTGACACTTCCTGCTGTCATATCTGTTAGAACAACTATTTCAGTATCCTCTGGTTCATCCATAAGATCTTTGATCTTATTTTCGATTGGATCATTATCCATATAGGCTGATAATGTTTCAACTTTGGCCACTCCACCAGTAATGAAGTCCAGTGTATCAGCCAATCCATCAGCTAATTTATGATGTGAAGCTAGTATTAATTTACGTTTCATTTTTATTTTCCCCTAAGCTTTAAAGATTCCTAAGAATGTACCCACAAGTGAAATGGCAATTACTAACAAAATAACTCGTGTTGGTGTCCATTTTTTATTTCCTAATAATTTAAAAATCAAGAATGTAAGTAATGCTGGCAATAATGCTGGCATAATTTTGTCAAAAATACCTGTTTGTAAATTAAGTGTTACTTTTCCAAATTGAAATTTGACTGGTGCGGATATCTTGACCACTGTAGCAATCAATCCTCCAACAACACTCAAGCCCATAATGGATGCGGCCTCTGTAAAAATTGTCAACTTGTTACCTAATGAAGTGATAAGTTTGGTACCAGATGTGTATCCAACATCAAACAACTTTAACTTTAGGAACCAAAAGGCTATGTTGGCAATCAACCAAACGATTGCTCCTAAAGGATTGCCTTGAAGTGCCATGTATCCTGAAATAGAACCCATAATTGTTGGCCATAATACCCAAACTAAAGTATCTCCAACACCAGCTAAAGGACCCATCAAACTTGTTTTTAATGACTGAACAGCATCCTTTGCTTGAATACCATCACGTTCCTCCATTGCTAATGTTGCTCCAAGGATCATTGATGACATTACCGTTGTAGAATTGTAATAGTTAAAATGATTATTTACTGCTGCTTTATACTCATCATCATCTTTATAAATTTTGCGTAAGACTGGTGCCATTGACCAAGCAACTGCTGGACCCATTTGAGATTCATAATTAAAAAGATTGCAGGCCATAAAATTGTAACGAACAGCTACTCTTCTTCTATCTTTTTTTGTTACTTTATATTTATCTACATCATTCATCGTAATCATCATCCTCATCATCACTAGTTGCACCTGTTACGGGCTCACTGACCTTCTTTGATTCACTGAAGAAGTACCAATATGCACCAGCAAAACCGATCAATGCAATACCTAATACTCCAACGTTCAAGTAAGCTGCTAGTACAAATCCAACAATTATATATGGTAGGAACTTCTTAACTGGCATGTAATGTAGTAACATTCCAATACCAACAACTGGAAGCATTCCTCCTGCGACTGTCAAACCGTCTGTAACCCAAGTTGGAACAACTTTTAAAATAAATGTCACAACCTCTGGACCGAAAAATACAATCAAAATTGCAGGTAATGCTGTTTGTAAACTGAATAGAATTGGTCCGAGCCAAGCTTCTAGATTCATCTTTTTCCATTGAGAATTGTTATTATCTGATTGCATTTTATGTGCTAAGAAGTTAGCAATAATTCTAGCGACGACCTCTAATTGAATGGCTAAAAGTCCTACAGGTAGTCCAACTGCAATTGCTGATTTAATACCTGTTCCCGTACGTGTTGCAATGAAAACACCGATAATTGTAGCTAATCCATAATTAGGTGCGGAAGCACCACCTAAAGCTGCTACACCTAGCATCATCAGCTGAAATGTACCAGCAATCGTTAATGCTGTTGTTAAATCACCCATTATTATTCCGGCAATTGTACCAACAATAACTGGGAACCAAGACATGATTACAAGACCATTTTGATCAATTGTCATATAACCTGCCAATATTATTATTAATATATCCTGTAGTAATTGAATTCCAGACATGATAAATCCCCCTAGCCTTTATATGGTTCTTCTGTATCTGTTGGTACATATTGAATTACAGTTGGTATGTTTTTGTCTTGAATAGTCTTTAAATCTGATTTTTCTTTATCGTTCAATGCTACAAACTTAGTAACAGGAACACGTCCATCTTCATTGAAAATAATTCCTAGATCTACTTTGGGAATTTCAACTCCTGCATCAATTAGCTTGATCAAAGTTTCTGGTTCCTTAACTAGTACAAAGACTCTTTGTGCATCATATTTGCCACTTGTAAAATTAGTAATAGCCTTCTCAGTATTGATAATTGACATACCTGTTCCTGCTGGCTTTGACATTCTCATGCTTGCTTTGATATCTTCGTTTTGACTAATCTCATCGTCAACAACCATGAATCTCTTAACTTTCAATGCTTGTGCCCATTGGTTAACTATAAGTCCGTGAACTAAACGTTGATCTATTCTTGCTAATACTACTGTCATAATAAAATTCCTCCATTTGGTATCGATACCATTTTTAATTTTAAAAAAAGAATATAAAAATATTCTTCTTATGCTGACTGTCTTGGTATAACTTCAAGTTTTAATAATTCTATGTTTCTTTCCTTGTTTCCATCAAGTTCCGATATCATCACTTGTGCCGCCTTTATTCCCATTTCATCAACTGGTTGCCTAATTGTGGATAAAGGTATATTTAATTTTGAGGACATCGGCTGATCATCAATCCCTAGAATTCCCAGCTGAGAAGGAACTAAAACGCCACGGCTTCTGGCCTCTTCTACAATTCCGGCGGCGACTTCATCACTACCTGCAATGATCGCATCTGGCTTATCTTCTAATTGAAGAATCGAATCCAGAATGTTGTTTCCGTCCTCTTCTGTATGTGCGTTATAAAATATCAAATTAGAGTTATAACTCATATCAGCATCTTGTAATGCATCTTGGAAACCATGGAATCTATCTGAATCAAAATCACTACCTAATGGTGCAATCGACAAGGTTTTTCTACCCGTTGCATATGCAATATTCTTGAATCCTTGTTTTATCAGATATTCTGTTCCTGACTTCAATCCTTGATACTGATCGGCATATATCATTGGAATTGGCAGGTCTTTCAAGTACTCGTTAGCAAGTACAATCTTGCCGAATTTGAGATATTCACTTATTACAGACCATTCATTTTCCAGCGAACAAAGGATTACGCCATCTACTTGTTGCATTTTCAAAAGTTCCAATGCATTCAATTCCTGCTTCTTACTTCCATAGGTTTGAACAATTATGGTGTTGAACTCTGCACTTACTAATGTACGTTCAATTGCATCAATTAAATGTGAAAAGAATGGGTTAACAATTCTTGGAACAACTACAGCAAGAGATTTCGAGCTTGATCCTCTCAATTGTCGTGCCGCTGGTAAAGGAACATATCCCAATTGGTTCATTGCTTCTTTAACTAATTTTCTTTTTTTAGGAGAAACATGTGGACTATCATTTATGACTCTAGAAACAGTAGATACAGATAATCCCGCTAATCTTGCTACATCTGAAATAGTTGCCAATGATATTTTCCTCCCTTCATGAAATCGTTATCATGACATTATAATAGCAAGCGTTTACATAAATGTCAATAGTTTTTGGTATCGATTTCAAAAAAACATTATATATCATTATTCTCAATATAAAAATCATATAATCTAATCGAATCCACTAAAAGTAAGCGCTATATCTATGTTAAACTAGTACTAACAGCAACAAACAAAAACAAACAGGGGGGTGATAAAAATGAAATATACATATAAAATGAAAGCATCGCAAGAAGCTGTCTACCAAGCATTAATGCGTGAACAACTTCATTATTTCCAACAATTCATCCCTGGTCTAAAAAAGTTAAGACCCAGAGTTGAAATAAACAAAAAGCTACAAACAAAACAAAGCAAAAAATCTGTTGATACAACGATCAAGGTATCTGAGATTAAGCAACCAGAATTATATATTCAAGAAGCAGACAGCTCCAATGGTCATATCGTTCAAACATTCAATATTGTTAAGACTGGAGAAACCTGTGAGTTGGTATATTCTGAAGACATGTACACTATCAAAGGTGGCGCAAAAAGAAGCTACGGCTTATTGACCCCTCTTTACAAATATTCATTTAATTCCGCATGTAAAAAACGTGGTATATATTTGGATAAAGTTGCACTTGAACGTTTCACAAAATCTGAAAGTAAAATTTAATTAAGCAAAAAAAGAGCGATCAACTTAAAAGTTGGTCGCTCTATTATTTTACAAATTAATCATTACTTGTAGCAGGATCTGAAGTTGTTTCTTCATTATTCTTCTTCAAATTCTCCATAACAAAGTCTAATGCTTTCTTAGAATCTCTAGTCAATGCAATATATTGTTGACCTTTTGTAGCAACTAATTGGATACCTAAACGATCAGTATCAGCTTTCAAATCGTCGTAGTAAATTCTAACTTGTGGAGCCAAGACAACTAAGTCAAAGTTTGGAAGAATATCACGATGTGATCCGTAAGCTCCGGCACTAGCGATAATAGGAACATTATACTTCTTAGCACCGTCTGTTAAAGCGTTAGCTAGTTGTTCACTTGTACCACCACCGGCACAAAGAACAAGGACTCTAATTTGATGATCTAATTTGGTAATATCTGATGGATCGGAAACTTTATCATTTGAATCTGTATCTTCTGTTGCAACTTCTGGAGTTGCTGTAGTACTTGAACCAGTTGAAGAACCGGCTAACGCAACGCCATCTGTATCTTCTGCTTCTTCTTTTTCGAGATTTTCTGCTTCTTCTTTAACCAAAGTAGCATCGTAAGCTCGGCAGAATGGTAGGTAAATCAATGTATCTAGAACTAATAATAATACCATCAATACTAATGAAATTGGTTGGAAGTTCGTATCAAAGAATGCACCAATTGGACCAGGTATGGCCCAGGATAGAATGTACATAAACCCACGCATACCTAGAACATCGATAAAGAACTTACCAATAACGACGTTTACAACTGGAGCCAAAACGAATGGTATGAAGAAATATGGATTCAAGATAATTGGAGCACCAAACAATAGTGGTTCGTTAACGGCGAACATTACAGGAATAAACGACGCTTTACCGATAGCCTTCAATTGCTTAGATTTCATTAAGAACATAAAGATAAATGGAACAACGAAAGTAGCACCAGTACCACCAAGTTCACCAACGAAGTTACCGAAGTTTTCTGTTAGTGAATGGAATGGGAAATTACCAGCTTTGAACAAGTCCAAGTTAGCAGTAGTGTTACCGTAAAGTGCTGCTGTAATAGCAGGTTTTACGATTGAAGGTCCATGGATACCCATAAACCAGAACAAAGGAATCAAGAACCAGATGAATGCCATACCAACGTAACTTTCAGCACCCTTGAATATTGGAGCAATCAATGTAGCAATCATTTCTGAGAACGGAACATTTAACCAAGCACGTACACCTACATCTAATAATCCCATGATAATAATTGAAAATGAGAATGGGAAGACGTCACGGAAGACTTGTGAAATTGTACCAGGAACTTCCTTAGGCATTTTAATAGTAATATCTTTTTCAACACAGAACTTATAAACAAGTACTGTGATAAAAGCTGAAACAAAGGCTGAAAGAATACCCTTTGTACCAAAGTAATCACCAACAAAGGCACCAGATTTTGTTTGGCTGATAGCCAACATCATAAATCCTGCCATTGAGGCCATTTGTGTAGAAGTAGCGTTAATAAATCTACTTCCTTTGATACGCTGGTTCATTGAACCAGTCAAGGCTCTAGCCGTAGTACCTGCAACATAGAATCCAACGAATCCCATGGTGTAGTTATAGATCTTATTGAACCAATCATTCAAGCCAACCGGTAGATTGACATGGAACAATGGTGGAATATTCGTCAACATAATGAAGACTGACGAGAACAAGATAATTGGCATTGCTGCTAAAAATCCGTCTTTGATAGCCATCAAATAAATATTTTTTGAAATTTTATCAAAAAACTTTTGATGCTTTTCCAACTTATCAATGATAAATTGCATAATATACACCCCTCTTGTATTTTTAACGCAGATAATTAGAATAATAATTTCGTAAAAATAGGTCCTCAATGGAACGACTAATTACCGCGCCTAGTGATTACATCAGAAGTTCTGGTGCAATCACTAGGATCGGTAAACTACCAATCCCATAAAAAAATGACCGCAACACTAGATACAGTAGGATTATTGTCCTACTGATATCCAATGCCGCGGTCATGCCTAATTTGATAGTAACAATCCACGTCTATTAAATTTATTTCATCGTATCTGCAAGTGCCTTGTACCACAAAGCACTCTTCTTGATATAACGTTTTTGTGTAGCAAAATCGATAAAGAACAAACCATAACGCTTATTGTATCCATTGGCCCATGAGAATTGATCTTGTAAGGACCAGATGAAGTAACCATTAACATTGACTCCCTCGTCTCTTGCACGAAGAATTGCTTCCATGTGTTGATCAACAAAGTCGATACGTTTGTCATCCTCAATAATAGTGTCGTCTTTAACATCCTCAGGTAATTCTTCCTTCAATCCCAAACCATTCTCTGTGATGAAGATTTCTTTACTCTCTGGATAATCTGTACTTACACGTTTCAAGATATCGTACAAACCTTCTGGATAAATGTTCCAATCCCAGTCGGTTGTAGGGATATTAGGATTCTTAACTGCTTGGCCAACACCCTTGAACTTGAATGATGAAGTACCTTTTTCACCTGTACCATTGAAGTGATTAGTGCTATCACCAGCATATGCGGCAACAAATGATGGTTGATAATAGTTCAAACCAAAGTAATCATTTTGTGTTGAAGCTTTCTTCAAGATATCCATATCTCCATCTTGAATATCCAACTTGGCATCATTAGCAGTAAGTATTTCATTGATAAGTTTCATAGTTTTGTCGCTATACTCACCTTTGAATGTACCGTCTAATAAGAAGGCATTCATGAAAGCATCTTGAAGATCAGCAGCGTGTTGATTTTCTTTTTTTTCAGGATATGGATAAACTGGTTGAAGTACATGGATCAAGCCAATTTTACCGTCATATCCGCCATCTTTGAACAAGTTAACTACACGGGCATGAGCCAATAGTTCATTATGTTCAGCTTGAATAGCACTTGTAACATCAAACTTGTGGTTTGGTGGGAAGTTACCTTGGATATATTGTGAGTAGGCAAGTGAAATCAATTCATTGATAGTGAACCAATGTTTGATCTCTGTGAACTCATCAAAACAGAACTTAGCATACTCAACGAAGTAATCGATATTCTTTCTGTTCAACCAATCACCATCATCAAAGAGTGTCTTTGGTGAATCGAAGTGATGTAGTGAAACATAAGGCGTGATTCCTTGGTCGATGCATTCTTTGAACAATCTGTGATAGTAATCAACACCAGCTTGAACTGGTTTACCGAAACCTTCTGGGAAGATACGTGTCCAAGAAATTGATACACGGATCGCATTCAATCCATATTTCTTAGATAGTGAAATATCTTCAGGATAACGATTGTAAAAGTCACTAGCTGGATCTGGTGAAAAACGACCTTGTTTCTTCAAGTAGTCATCCCACATTGTTTTACCTTTGCCGTCTACTTTAGTAGAACCTTCGACTTGATACGCTGCAGTAGCTCCACCCCAGACAAATCCTTTTGGCAATTTCTTAACTCTGTTTAATTCAATATCCAAATCGTTACCTCCTCAAATTTTTGTAATAGGTTTTATCCCAACTTTTTCTCAATTTTATTGATTCTATCGTATTCATCAATGAAGAATTCAACTTCATCTTTCAACATCATTGTTGTCATCAAAGTATCTTGACCATGAACCATGATAAATGTGACGTCCATGTCTTCGCCACCAGCTTCTTTACTTAGAAGCTTTGTTTGTTCATTATGTGCATCATTGATGGAATCGTTAGCTGACTCAACTAGCTTATGTGCAGCTTCAATATCACCATCACGTGCTTTTCTTAGTGCTGAGATCAAATCTGTCTTAGCATCACCTGCATAAGCCACGATTGAAAAACCTGTCATTGAAATTTCTTCTTTAGTTGCCATTTGAATTTCCTCCTAATTTAACTATTCGACGATGTCGTCTCAGATTCTTGAATCAATCTTTGAATATGGATAATGAAGTAAACTAATTCGTTATCGTTCAAAGTGATATGAAGGCTTGATTGTAATTTGTCAGTTATTTCATTCGCAATCTCAAATGACTTTGGGTAGAGCTTTTGAAAATCTGATTCTATATCTTGACTCAATAACCTTTTATCTTGTTCATTAGTCTGTAATCTTTCAACCAAATACTGCAGATGGATCATCAATCTATCAAAGTAATTCTGATTGGTGATATTACGTGTAATGCCATATTCCTTAAAGACACTTTGCACCACTTCGTTCACTCTAGTACTGGGATTTTCTTCTTTGGGATGATCCTCTTGCTCAGTACCACGAGCGTTGATAAAGTGCAGTGCCAATGCTTTAGTAGCATCATTTGGAAAATGTACATTTAAGTCATGATTGATCATTTGTAATGCCTTATCTGCGATCTTATATTCAGTTGGATAGCGCTCGCGAATATCTGGAACTGTACTCTTCTCATACTTACCTGCCATTAAATGCTTGTAGGTCTGTGAGATATGATCTGTAAGCGTTACATAAATATAATCAAGCAATGGATAATGGTAAGTTTTCTTGGCCATTTCAATAATGGAAAAACTTGTCATTGTTATATCTATTGGAACATCCTTGAGTAGGGATCCGAAGCGATGTCTTGCTTCATCAGTATCTAGATAAAAGATTCTTTCAACTGACGCTGGTAAAACCTCATCTCCACGACGTCTTTGAAATCCGACACCACGGCCTTGAATAATGGCTTGTTTATTTTTATCAACATCCACAAGCACTGTGTTGTTATTGTAGACTCGATTTACCACCAACAATATAATGCCTCCCATCGGATGAAAAATGACCATAAACCCACAGTACGTTCTGGGATTTATGGTCATGCCTAATTTAATAGTAACAATCCATTTATTTACTTAACTTACAAAATTCAGTGTACACTTTGTAAGCGCTTTTTGCAAACGATTTCAGTAAATGCTTTAGTAAACTTTGTTTACTATGCGACAAAAAAAAGAAGTACATCTTTCGACATACCTCTTCCATGTTCAATTATTCTATTTTTCGTTTTCGTAAATACGTACTTTACTCTTAATAATACTCTCGCATAAGTCAGCGTATGAAATACCAGCGGCCTTGGCCTCACGTGGCATCAATGAAAGTGGTGTCATACCAGGTAATGTGTTAGCTTCCATGACATATAATTCACTATCACGTAATAAGAAATCAACACGTCCATAGTTACTCATACCTAAGGCTTCAAAAGTATCCTTAGTCATTTCTTGCATACGTTGATGTGTTTCATCATCAAGATCTGGAGGAGTAATGAAATGTGTAACATTATTCTCAACAAACTTGTGTTGGAAGTCATACCAACCAGTATCAACTGTGATCTCAACAGCTGGTAATGCATGGTTATCAACCATAGCTACTGAGAATTCTCTTCCTTTGATATATTCTTCGATCAAAACTTCTTTATCAAATCTCAAAGCGTCTGCGATATTGTCTTTAAGTTCTGATTCATTTCTGATGATATGTGTACCAACACTTGAGCCACCATTTGATGGTTTAACTACCATTGGGAAACCAAATGGTATATCATCAGCGGTGATATCACTTGTTGTTGTAGTTGTATAATCAGCTGTTTGAATGTGATTTTGGACAAAAACTTCTTTAGAGAACTTCTTATCCATAGCAATTCCTGAAGCTAGCGATCCGCTTCCTGTATATTTAATATCAAAGACATCAAAGACAGCTTGCATCTTACCATTTTCACCATCTTCACCATGAAGTCCCATGTAGACGATATCGGCATGTTGACAGATCTTCAATACATTCTTTCCAAGTAGTCCAATAGTGTCATCTTTACGCAAAGCATTGATCTTTTCGTCAGTCAAAACTTCATCCGCAATAACCAAGTTCTTTTCGTCTTCTGGTTGAGTAGTGAATAAATCATCGATTCTTTCTTCTTCTACATCTACTCCAAGAAATGAATCAACATATGCGACTTCATAACCCTTACTTCTTAATGCGTTTGTAATCTTCACACCTGAAGATAAAGAAACGTTTCTTTCGGTACTTCTACCACCTGAGAGGACAACGATTTTCATTGTTCGTTTCACCTATTCTTTCTTTTTTTATAAATCAAAGCGATTTCCTAGAACCTATAGGATACCACAAACACTATTTGTTGACTATTTTAAGCGTTTACATTTAGACGATTGTTCCAAAATTCTCGAATTATTCATATTTTTTTGGTTTAATGTAGACAAGGAGGATTTGACTCGTGAAAAAGTTAAATATTGTTTTACTTAGTTTAGTATCTTTAATCACCTTTGGGATTTTTACCACTCAAAGTGTTAAGGCAGACAGCCTTAGTGACCAACCGGTAATGACGCTTGGTACATCATTGACTGATAGCCAAAAGCAAGGTACGATCTCTGCTTTATCATCACAGATCAGTGGTAGTGATAGCAACTATACTACCGTTACTGTAACAGGTGATACCTTAGTTAAGTACCTGAACCCTAGTGGAAGTTCTTTTACAAGTAGTTCTGGTGTATGGTCATCAGCCTTGATCCAAAAGACTTCATCAGGTTCTGGTATTAACGTAAAAATCGTCGATTACAATGGTACCAACAACATTACTACCATCACAGCTGACCAATATCGAAACGCTGCAATTACTGCTGGTATCAGTGATGCCAATATATACGTAACTTCAGCTACTCAAATTGACGGTTCCGGTGCCTTAGCTGGTATTTATGCCGCATATGCAAGTACTGGTAATTCACTGAATCAAAGTCAAGTTAACGCTGCCCAAAACGAAATGGGTGTTTTAAGTGGAATAACTGACGCTAACAAAGGTACTGACGGATATACTGATAAGCAATTGAACAACGCTGTTGCTGGTATGAAGTCAGACATTGCTCAAAAAGGTACTAATATTACCGTTAATCAAATCACAACTATTGTTAATAACAACTTACAAAGAAATGATCTACAAAATATCATTACCGATAATCAAAAACAAAAGATTATTAACTTAATGGTAGAAATAAGAGATTCTGGTGCCTTGAAGAACTCTAATTTTAAAAAACAAGCTTCACGGTTAAGTAGTGATATTACAAGTAAGGCTAAGAATCTCTTCAACAACTTGGATACTCAAGAAAATCGTAACTTTATTCAAAAGATCTGGGACAGTATTGTTTCATTCTTCCAAGGTCTCTTTAATTAGGATTTAGGTTAGGATTTCGGAAACGCAATTTGAATCACAATTTCTTCTCTTTTGAATCTTTTTTAGGCCTTTTAGTACTTTGAGCTTGTAACCTTTCTACTCAAACTTGCTGAAATGCGATTCAAATCTTGGTTTCTTCTCTATTGAATCTTTTTTAGGTCTTTGAGTGCTTTGAGCTTGTAACCTTTCTACTCAATCTTGCTAAAACGCGATTCAAATCACAATTTCTTCCGCTTAACGCTAAAAATGGCGGTCAACACTTTCGTGTTGGCCGTCATTTTTTGTGTTAATGCTCGGAAATTCCCGTGATTTGAATCGCTCTGCTCTCTACATTTTATCCATGGTCTCATTCAACAACTCATCAACGCGGTTATTACCAACGTTTGTCGCATGTCCTTTGGTCCACTCAAAGGTCTTATCTGATACTGTTGGTAACAATTTATCTAGTTCTTTCCATAATTCAACATTGATTGGAACTTTTCCATCAGCTTTTTTAAATCCGCGGCGTTTCCAGCCATTTAACCAATTTTTCGTTATGGCATTAAGTACATATTGTGAATCTAAAATGAAGATTATCTTCCTATTATTAAGTTTCAATTCATTCAATCGTTTAATGCTCTCAATTAGAGCCATAATTTCCATTCGATTATTTGTGGCACCGAACTCTCCATCGGTTCCTTCAAACACTTTGCTCCCAGCGTTGATATGATATGCCCAGGCTGCTCGATCATTACTTTTGACGTGTCCACCTTTGACGTTTCCATGATTACGGGATCCACCGTCGGTATAAATAACGATATCGAAGTCTTTAATATCACTAGATTTGTTGGTCTTAGTCTTTGGTGTATATGAATCCTTACCCTTCAAAAATTCTTTAGCCTCAGCTTCTGTAGTGAAGCTTTTATAACGGGCACCGGTAAAACCGTCAACTTGACTCTTACATTCTGCCCAAGAACGATAAATTCCCGGATTTTTGCCACGTCGTACTGCGTAATATTTTTGCACTGTCTTACCTCGTCTGGTTATAATTTTATACTTTTCATTATATAATAGGTTAGCTGGGGTGAAACAATGGAAAATAAACAATGGCCGATATTTTATATTCACGGCTTTCGTGGTGGGGACTACACGACTGAAAAAATGATTGAGTCTGCATTGAAGTTTAATCATAAAGACGAATATTTAAAAGCTACAATTAGTTGGCGTGGAAAAATCACATATGAAGGAACTTGGACTAGTGATCATCATCCAATAATTCAAGTTGTTTTTAAGAACAAATATGTCGGAAGTACGCAGATATCATACTGGTTATCCAAATTACTATTCAATCTAAGAACTAAGCATGAATTTGATACTTATGATGCAATCGGGCATTCACTTGGTGCTGTAGCTTTACTTTTGGTTAATTTAAAAGAGAAGCTTCATCCCTATATGCCTAGATTAAAAAAGCTAGTTACTATAGCTGGTCCATTTAATGGCATATTAGGTCTAGGGGACCTTCCAAATGTCAACCGTATTAAGCCTGATGGCCGGCCGGCCTTTATGAGTCCGACTTATTTCAGAATTTTTATGGGTAGGAATTCTATATCAGACGATTTGAGAGTCTTGAATATATACGGTAATGTTGATGATCATTCAAATAGTGACAAATATATTTCGGTGACATCTGTAAAATCAATTTCATATATTCTTAAACCTCGTGTCAAAGAATATATTGACTATCCAGTCAACGGATCCAAGGCTGAACATTCTCTTATGCACGATAATTCAGAAATATTAAAGCGAGTAAATAATTTTATTTATTCCAATCCATTAACATAATATTTAATTTATGGTTTATTTAATTGTTTATTTATGTTAACTTGGTTTGTTAGTAACCGAACCATTTAGGAGGGCGACTTTATTAAATCTTTTGAATTATTTAAGTTAGATATTAAACGTACTTTAAAATCAACGCCGGCAACTCTTTTGATGCTAGCGCTGATTATTTTGCCATGCCTTTATTGCTGGTTTAATGTATGGGCATTGTGGGACCCATATTCCAATACTAGTGATTTGAAAGTGGCTGTTTATTCTGATGATCAATCAGTTAAATTAAACGACGAAAAAATTGCGATTGGTAAAGATCTAATTGCCAATTTAAAGAAGAACGATGGTTTAGGATGGACATTTGTCGACTCTAAACAAGAATTGAATCAAGGGGTAAAGGACGGTAGTTATTATGCTGGTATCTATATTCCCAAGAATTTCTCCAAAGATATTATTAGTTTTGCTTCTGGAAAAATAAAGAAGCCTACTTTGGTATACTCTGTTAATCAAAAAATAAACGCTGTTGCGCCAAAACTGACCAGTTCCGGAGCGACGACTCTGCAGAATACAATTTCTGAAGAGTTCATCGGAACCGTCAGTAAGACAATAACTAATGTCTTGAACAAATCTGGCGTAGAAATTGAAAATAACCTACCAATGTTACGTCGTTTATCCAGTCTATTAGTCACGACTGATGATAATCGCGATGAATTACAAGACATCATGGACAAAGTTAAACAAGCTAATACAATCGTGCCTGATTTAAATAACAAATTAAGTGAAGCAAACGAAATGTATGGCTACATTCCACAATTAAATACTGATGCACAAAAGCTCGTTACATTGAATAACTTCTTACCACTAGCTGATTCCGGTGGTACCGCTGTAAAACAACTTCAAAATAAAATACCCGAAATCCAGAGTGCTGGTACTCAGATCAACACTGTTGACACTGATTTTAGCCAAATTTCCAACTTAATGGATAGCAGCATAACTCAGGTCAATAACGGTATCAATGTCATTACATCAGTGGAAAACGTTATGCCAGAAGTTACCGAATTTGGTAAAAGTGCCCAATCTAGCGTTGAAGATGTTAATAACAATCTGATCCCAAAACTCCAAAAGGCACTGCCAGTTATTAAATCAACTGTCGATACTGGATTATCAATGGTTTACAACTTATCCAAACAGATCAGTACTTCAGCAACCAATATAAATACCTTGATCGATAAAATCAAAGAAAATCCTGATAATGATCAGGTACAGTCACAGTTAAAGACGGTACTTCAAAATATCGCTGATAATGGTGCACAGATTGGGAGCGTGGCTAAACAAGTCGCTTCTACATTAACTGATCTGCAGAATACTTATAATCAACTTGCCTCTCAAAACGGTAAGGAACAAACAACAAAACTTGATCGACCAATCAAATTGCTCAATAACTTAGAACCCTTAGGGAATACCTTGGCAACACAGGCCAACTACATTCTTGATAATTACGACAATTTGAGTACTGATGAACTGCAAAGCAAATTGACTGAACTAGCAACACAATCAAATACTCTTGCTGACCAAGTGACTTCGATCCAAAATCTTGGGATTATAGATTCTGTCTCTGATACTATATCCACTACTCAGTCACTGTTAACAAGTGCCAGTACCGTCTTAAGTGACTTAAATACCAGTGTCATCCCTGAGATTCCAGCGTTATTGAACAATACCAAAGGAATCCTGCAAACAGCTCAAACTTATCTACAGAAGTATCAACAACAATTGCCCGCAATCGGTAATGAAATTCACGATGCCAACACATTGCTCAATGGCAATATGAGTAACATCGTTACAGGAATCAATGTTGCCAATGACTTTTATAACAATGACTATCCTAATTTAAAGAAAAAATTAGCTACGGCAACTTTCTTCGTTCAATATCAATTACCTGAAATTGAGAACCAGTTAAGTACAACTTTGAATCTGATCAATACTAAAACACCAGAATTAGAGCAATCACTAGCCGCAGCTAATGACTTCGCTGTAAACGACTGGCCTCAATTAGAAAAAGACGTTCATCACTCTGCCAAGTTATTAAAAGCTGGGACAAAGGATGTCGATCTTTCAGCCATTATCAAATTAATGAAGGCTGATGCTAATACTGAATCTGACTTTTTCTCCAATCCAGTCAAATTGAAGCAAGACAACTTGTATAACATCCCTAATTACGGTTCAGCTAGTGCACCATTTTATCTAGCCTTATGTATTTGGGTCGGAGCCCTACTCCTATCTAGTGTTTTCACAGTTCACTTCAAACTAAACGACAAAGAAAAACTTCGATATGGTTTCAAGCAACAATTCAATGGACGTTACTTAACTTTCTTCTCATTGAATCTATTCCAATCAATCGCAGCATCCCTAGGTAATATCTTCATATTACATGCATACGTTCAAAACAAAGTGGCACTAGTCTTGTTTGCTATGTTGATAAGCTTTGTCTTCATATCTATCCTGTATTCACTTGTGCAGATGTTTGGGACAGTTGGTAAAGGACTTGGAATTATCATCTTAGTACTATCAATTTCTGGTGCTGGTGGTAACTTCCCGGTTGTTCTATCAGACGGATTCTTCCGAGTCATTAATCCATACCTACCCTTCACATATGCGGTAAACTTATTCCGTGAAGCTGTTGGTGGAATTTATTGGCCGAATGCAATCAAAGACATTGTAGTTTTACTAGCCTTTGGTATCGTATTTTACTTGATGGGACTTCTACTAACCGAAAAATTGAAACCACTGATCAATAAACTTCACAAGAGTGCTAAGAAGAGTATGATAATCGAATAATGACAAAATTAAAATCTTACAGACCATTTATAACAAAGAATTTTTTATGGGAATTCCCAACGCATTTTAAATTAAAAGAAGCCAGTGAATTTCTTGGTGACAGCATCGCTGAAACAACTGATTATATCAGTAATACTGCCAAAAACATTATGCGCAACAACAGTATCTATTGGTTTTTACAAGATAAGCGTACTAAGGAACTAGTTGGATTGATTGCTGTTGAAAATATTGATCAAGATAAAAAATCCGGAAAATTAGTAGTACAACTATCCGTTACAGACTCTATCGACAAAGAAGAAATCGCCGATAGATTAGTGACTTTTGTTAAAGAACAAATTGACCTTGATACTTTGGAATTCGAAGCCTTGGACCACATAGTTCAAGAAAAATTCACAAATAATGGTTATAATATAAGTAGTAAAGAATTAAAGAGGAGTTAACAATAAATGTATGGATATTTAGGGTATGGCTTTGGCCCCACTTTCATCTTAGTTATTATTGGTATTGCTATAAGTTTGTGGGCGTCATGGTATGTCAAGCACACTTTTAACAGGTACGACCAATATGACAGTAGTCGTGGCACTACCGGTGCTGATGCGGCTCGTTATATTCTGGATCAATCAGGTCTCCAAAACATCCAAATCAATCGTGTCAGTGGTAATTTAACAGATAACTACAATCCTGGTAATAAGACGTTGAATCTATCAGATTCGACCTTTGCTTCTACCTCAGTTGCGGCTATCGGTGTTGCTGCCCATGAATGTGGACACGCTATCCAAGATAAGAATGCTTATGTACCAATGCGTGCAAGAGCTGCATTAGTTCCAGCTGTGAATCTTGGATCTAATTTCTCCATTCCTTTGATCTTTGTTGGTATCCTTTTAGGAAGAAACCACACTTTGATCATGGCAGGGATTATCTTGTTCTCACTAGTTGTATTGTTCCAATTGGTCACTTTACCAGTTGAATTCAATGCCTCTGGACGTGCAATAAAGATACTTAGTTCTGGTGATTTACTTGAAAAGAACGAAGTACCAATGGTAAGAAAAGTCCTTGGTGCAGCCGCTTTAACTTATGTTGCTGCAGCATTGTCATCAGCACTTCAATTGATACGTTTGATTTTGATATTTGGTAATAACCGAGATTGAAAGAGCGTAACAACACGCGAATAATTTATGAGCATTAGCTCAAAAAAAGAGCCTTCACGAAAAGTGAAGGCTCTTTTTTAGCTAAGCGGAATAAATTGTGTGTTGTTACGCCTATGCAAATCAATCAATATAAAAAATCAACAATCCCAAATACATACTAATCATCTCACCTGTATAAATAGATTTTATTGACGAATTGGGATAAACTCTTTTATATGAAATAAAGGGGAGTTTATATATGATTGATGTCTGGATTATTTGGTTAATATTAATTATTTTATTACTTAATACAATATCAGCACTTATCACCGTCTTCCACAGACCTAGAAATATCGTTACGACCTGGGCTTGGATCTTAGTTTTAATCCTCCTACCGATAGTAGGGTTTTTAATTTACGCTTTCTTTGGGCGTGGAATTGCTCAAGAGAAAATATTCAGTATCAGTAACCAAAAGCACGTTGGTTTAGATCAATTAAAACTAATGGAAATTGCGGATACAACCAAACGTAGATTAATTGAAAATCAGAATAATAACAATGATCCTGCCACAAGATCGGATCAAACACATTATGCAGATCATATTATTAAATTCTTCAATGAAACCGAAGAAGCTCCTTTGACACGACATAATAAAGTAGACTTGTTCTTTGATGGTAAAGAAAAATTCGAAAAAATGTTTGAAGATGTTAGAAACGCCAAAGAAACAGTCCACGTTGAATACTATGCTTTCATAAAAAGTGACATCGGGGACGAGTTTTTGAAACTTCTGACACAGAAAGCTAAAGAAGGACTCGAAGTACGCTTGATTTATGATCCATGGGGTTCAAATGGAACACGTAAAAGCTGGTTTAAGGATTTTGAAGCAGCCGGCGGCGAGGTCCTCCAATTTATTACCTCTAAAAACGTTATTGCCAAAACTCGACTCAACTATCACTTGCATAGAAAAATCGTTGTTATTGATGGATGCATTGGCTGGACAGGTGGATTCAACGTTGGTGATCAATATGTAAATGTTACAGAGAAATTTGGATATTGGCGTGACACCCATGTCCGTATAAAAGGTGTCGCTACTTTACTTCTACAGGAACGCTTCTTCCAAGACTGGAATGCTTCTATTGAAAAAAGTGAAGAGGCATTGGTATTTGACGAGAAGTACTTCCCATCTGATAAGTTCGATGACACTGACAATTCACCTATTCAAATCGTCAGTGACGGACCAGATAGACGTGAAGAGGTACTAAAAGATGGCTTCATTGATATGATTGTCAGTGCAAAAAAAAGCGTTTGGATTCAATCACCTTACCTAGTTCCTGACGATCCTATGTTTACTGCTTTAACAATTGCGGCCAGATCAGGAGTTGACGTCAGGATCATGATCCCATGTATGCCAGATCATCCCTTCATCTATCGTGCCACACAGTATTACGCTAACTTACTAACTAGTTATGGTATCAAGATCTATAGCTATCAAAAAGGGTTCTTACACGCCAAAGCTAGTGTCTTTGATGGCAAGATATGTACTGTTGGATCAATGAATCAAGACTTTAGAAGTTATTCATTGAACTTTGAGGCAAATGCCTTCATCTATGATTCTAAAGTTGCTCACAAAATATCACGTGCCTTTGAAAATGATATGAAAGATAGCCTTTTGATAACGCCTGAAGTAATTAAAAGTCAGGGTCATTGGTTGCATTTCAAACAAAGATTTTCTAGATTATTATCACCTATTCTATAGAACAAAATACAATTTCTTCCATATAAGCCAAAAAAATGATATTTACTTGCGTAAATACCATTTTTTTTGATTTATACACGAAAACTGAACGTGTTTTGGTGCACTCTAATTTTGAAAGCGTAATAAATTGTGTTTTATTCCGCGATTTAGTAAATTTAAGAAACAGAAAAGCAAAAGAGCTTTTCTTTAAACAAAGTTCTCACTGTTCATAATCTCATCAATATCCATGTTTAATGCCTTGGCAACTCTAGTACCGTAATCTTTATCGGCTCCATAGAATTGTTTGATTTCTAATATCTTGATCTCATCTTTCTTCACTTGTCCAAGATTATCTTTGATCGTTTCGATCAATCGATCCTTTTCCTCATCAGACATCAATCTGTAAAGGTCACCGGGTTGAGTCGTATAATCAACGTTATGACTATATGCCTGATTACCGGCCATTCCTTCAACTTCGTAATGTTTGATTGCTGCATTAGGAACTTCTTTAGGGCCATCAAATGAGTTAGGTTCATAGTTAACTCCTGAACCTTGATTGTCGCTCTTCATTGCTCCATCACGTTCATAATTATGTACTTCAACCAATGGTCTATTTACCGGTAGATCTTCGAAATTAGCACCTAGTCTATATCTTTGCGTATCCTTATATGCGAACAATCTACCTTGTAACAACTTATCAGGTGAAGGTTCAATACCAGGGACAAAGTTAGCTGGTGATACAGCAGCCTCTTCAACATCTGTGAAATAATTCTCAGGATTCTTGTTCAAGGTCAACTTACCAACTTTTATCAACGGATAGTCTTTATGAGAAACAACTTTTGTAACATCAAAAATATCCCATTTATACTTCAAACCTTCTTCATATGGAATTATTTGAACATACATATTCCATGATGGAAAGTCGCCTTTATCAATGGCATCGAACAAATCATCTTGTAGATAATCAGTATTTTCAGAGGCAAGTTTATCAGCAAGTTGTGCTGAAATATTCTTAACCCCTTGATTTGACATCATATGGTACTTGATCCAGAACTGTTCTCCATCTTTATTGACCCACTTGAATGTATGTGAACCGTATCCATTCATAGTCCGATATGAAGCTGGAAGTCCACGATCACCCATTAAGTAAGTCACTTGATGTAATGACTCAGGTGAATGTGACCAAAAGTCCCACTGCATATCTTGAGTACGTCTATTAGTTTTGGGATCACGTTTTTGAGAATGGATAAAGTCAGGGAATTTCAGCGGATCATTCACAAAAAATACCGGTGTATTATTACCGACAATATCGTAATTACCCTCTTGTGTATAGAATTTAATAGAAAATCCTCTAACATCTCTAACTGTATCTGGATAACCTTTCTCACCAGCAACTTGAGAAATTCTCATCATAATAGGTGTTTTCTTACCTGCTCCAGAAAATAGATCAGCTTTTGTATACTTTCCCATATCATTTTCTAGTTCAAATACTCCTGTAGCACCCGCACCCTTAGCATGAACGACACGTTCGGGAATACGTTCTCTATCAAAATGTGCTATTTTTTCCAACATATCATAATCTTGGATCAATACAGGTCCCCTTGAACCAGCAGTTTGTGTATGTTGATTATCTGCAAAAGGTTGTCCGGCTTCCGTTGTAAGTTTCTTTGTCATCGTTTAATTCCTCCACATGCATTATTATGCTATTACATAATCGAATTATATCTAAAAATTGTCAAATAAATCAAACTATATACAATCGCTATATTATACGTATATATGCCATACATCTTGTACAGTAAGGGATAAGTCCGTTTAAATAAATGCTATTGTAAAGTTTTAGCACTATTTATGTTCAAAAAAGACAATAATAATTATTTATAAAATGCAGAGCATATCAATTGCATAATTATTATCTTTCACATAATATTAAATTTGTTAAATTAATTGATTAAGGAGAATAATTTTATGATTAACAGAATATCTTTAGAGTCAGAAGCTTTAGCTATTTGTGAGGGAACAGATCCACATCCACGTATTTATGAGGGATCAGCCGATGATGGTAGAAAGATCCTAAATGATCTTCAAAACAGCCCTGTAACTAAGAGTAATGTGGATATACAAGATGTAGCCGTAGATACAGGAGAATGGGGTCAAATCAACGTACGTATTATTAGACCTGAAGCAAACTATGGTAAATTGCCTGTTATTTTCTACATTCATGGTGCTGGTTGGGTGTTTGGTAATGCCCATACACATGACAAACTTGTTAGAGAACTTGCCCTAAGAACTAACTCAGTCGTTGTCTTCCCTGAGTACAGCCTATCTCCAGAAGCAAAATATCCAACAGCCATCGAACAAAACTACGCCGCTTTAAAATGGGTTGAAAAAAACGCTAAAGATATCAATGTAGACATTGATAAACTAACAGTTGCTGGTGATAGTGTTGGAGGTAACATGGCTACTGTTATGACATTAATGGCAAAAGAACGTAAGGGTCCACAGATTAAACAACAATTATTATATTACCCTGTAACTAATGCCAACTTTGATACTGAATCATATAACACATTTGCAGATCACTATTATTTAACAAAGGAAGGAATGGAATGGTTCTGGGATCAATACACAACTGACCCTGAACAAAGAGCTGAGATCACTGCCTCACCTTTACGTGCAACTAAAGAACAACTTGAAGGATTACCAGATGCAATGATCCTAAATGGTGAAGCCGACGTTTTACGTGATGAAGGTGAAGAATATGCCAGACACTTACGTGAAGCCGGCGTTGATGTAACTCAAATCCAATTCCAAGGTATGATCCATGACTTTGTAATGATCAATTCATTAGATGAAGCAAAAGCTACTAGAGCTGCTATGGACGCTTCTACAAAGTGGTTAAACAAGAAGAACAACAAATAATAATCAATTAACACTACATACGATTTCCACAACAAAAAAGTGTAACAAGGCATGCCTTCTGAGTACAAACATGTTTGGTTACACTTTTTGTGTATCTTCAAATTTAATAAATCTAAACACTATCAACCATAGTCCAATCAAGTGTACCTTGATAATCACCAGAGAGCTGTGTTCCATCAAGATTCAATAATAATCCTCCATCATCATCCCATAAGAGTTGTTGATTTCCAGACCCATCATCTCCTATTGTAGATGGAATCGAACCATTAAAGATACTTTGGTTATTGTCATTCAATGTGACAGTTTCACCATTTTCTTTTTTAAATATCAAAGAATCGTTCAAAACGTTCCCTTCAGTCGATGTTAATGGACTAGATACTTTCACCTCTATCGACTTGGTCAGTGGTTGAGCTGGATATGAATAATTGTGAAAGATTATTCCCCAGTCACTTTGACGCTGAACCACACCTTTGGCACTAGGTAGTGACGCTTTAAAATCAACCGATGGGACCTCAATAGATGCTTCATAATATGGTTCTTGTTGCCAAACAATCGTCGAATCACTACTGGATGGATTCGCATAAAGGTTGTATATATCATCTACTGAATAAGTTGGACCTTTTGGATCATGGTCAGTACCATTTAGGACCGTTTGCCAATGATCACTGATATTTGTATAGACCTCAGAAGTAGTATCATCAAAGATCTCCGTGTCATTACCGGGTGGCGTAACTAAACCAATATTACTAGACAGAATAGTCTTGGGGCCTAAGTTTATCTTCCATAAACTGTCAGTACCAGAAAGCGCATCACCCATATCAAGATTGGTAGTATCCCAACTCGAAAGATCCAGTGTCCTTAGTGAAGTATCACCTTCAAATATTGATGACGCACTCGATACCTTGCTCAGGTCAAACTTGGAGACATCGATACTAGTAAGGTTTTTACATCCCGAAAACATTTCACTAATAATAAATGCTTTAGAAAAATCGAAGTTTGCGACCACATCTAGGTTGGTAAATGTCGTATTAGTAAACATATTGGAAAAATTAGTACATTTGCTAGTATCCCACTCTTCTAGATTCAGCCCGCTAAGATCATTCAATGAACTATTTGAAAACATCGTATCCAAACTAGTAGTACTACTAGTATCAAAGCTACCTAGTAAGGTTGTTAAATACTTAGTATTAGAAAACATCCATGACATATTCAAAACTTTACTCGTATTAAAATTGGACAGATCTAGTGTCTCCATGTTACTAGACGCAAACATCAAACTGAAATTCGTTACATTCTCAGTAGTGAATTTACCACCCATATTGATAACAGGATAGGCTGACATCTGTGTGAACATCGACTGCATGGAAGTTGCACTGCTTGTATCCCAATTCGACAAATCAATCTCGGTCAATTTAGTACATGATCCAAAGAACCAAGCAAAATTCTCCACTTTAGATACATCCCAATTCTCAATATCATCAAGAGATTCTTGTCTGGAATTATAAAACATATACTGCATATCTGTGACCTGACTAGTATCCAAATCATTCAATCCCGTAACTTTCAAAGCACTGTCACCAGCAAATAATCTGCCCATATCGACCACATTAGAAGTATCCCATGTGGATAGATCGAGTGTTTTTAGTGAAACAACAGTATCAAACATCCCGTGCATATTAGTTGTTTGACTCGTATCAAAGTTCTTAATACCAGAAATCGTCGTTAAAACTGGACAACTCTTAAACATGTTGGACATATCGTAAACGTTACTAGTATCCGCATTAGTGACATCTATTGTTTTCACATTCGTCAATGAAGCGAATAAGTTCGACGAATCCTGATTGAAAATAACTCCATCATCAATTTTGACGTTAACAATATAATCCACATATGACATCCAATTTCCTGCACCAGCATCTAAAGTTCCTTCATGAATGGTCAAAGTACCATCGGAATCGACATCCCAATCACAAGTCCCAAATACTCCGCTCATCAAAGAATCGTCTTTTGGCTGAATCACAGAAACTGCATCACTACTTGTTGCCTCAGACTCTAAGATAGCATTAACATCCATTAACCGCTGAATCTCACTGTCGTTTTTAGAGGCATGCACAGTTACACCTCTGCAGACAAATAAACATAGTCCGCCCATTGCTATTATCCCAGTCAAAATAGTTTTCCGGAATTTAATGGAAATTTCGTATGTACTATTTTGTGCCATATTTCACCTCGCAAGATTATACATATCAAATAAATTATATTTTAATTATTACATATAATTCACTTTTTTAAATTTATTTTTGCTCAAAATGATAATATGTATAATTTACTGATATTCTTACTGGCAAAATAGCACTATATATCTTGTTCGATCGTTCCAACTGCAAAATGATGATCTTCTGGATCAGAGAAGTTAAATACCAATTGATCTCCTTGAGTGGATATCTCACTAATAGTATTCGCAAACATTTCGATCCTGTCATGAACTTCTCGGATATCGTTAGTCAAAAACATCAATGATGGCATTTCCAAAGAGACCATAGGTGAATATTCTCTGATGAATTCTACATCATATAGGTTGATATTGACTTGATCTAGTACACTCAATTTAATTTCAGTGCTGGTATCGATCATTTCAGTTTCTTTGATCAACGTTGCTCCCAAAGCATCCTCAAAGAATCTGGCTATTAAATCTACATTTCTTACATACAACATAACTTCAAGTTTTTGTAACATAATTTCCTCCAAAAAAAAAGATATACTTCACCAGAAGTATACCTTACTTAAGTAATAAGAGTCTGTGATGGTACTTAGACTCTTTCATACATTTGTTTAGCTATTCTCTTAACCGTTCTACGGTGATATAGATCATTGCCTTGTCCCCAGAAAATAAAGCTTAGCGAGATATAGATTATTGAAACTAATATATCTAATAAATCCAATCCTAATTGCTTTGATATTAACAACCAAAGAATAAATCCGATTGAGACAATTGGAATGATTGCCCCCATCCAATTGATTGAATTATTGGCTAAGACATATTTCTCAAGCAATAACGCAACTAGTGATCCCGCAACAAATAAAATTTCCCTCATAAATACGTCCTCCCCTAAAACAACGTGTTTTTTGCACCATTAAAAATGGTAACATAGTTATTTTCAGAAAATAAGGAATTAGTATTATGAAAGCGTACCCAACGGCAATTATTTCTCTTTTCTAATTAATGGACGTATTTCTTGAATGTTATCAGCGAAGACAAGTGGAATTATAATTCCGGTCAATTTATGCGGTGTGAGTTTCATCCCATCCTTGACCCACTTTTTCAGAACACTTTGAAGTCCTGCCATCAAATAGACCTCTTGATAAGCATCTATATCCAAGTTTATGGGATCAAAGTTCTCAAATAACTTCTCTAACAGACGGGTTTTCCCTTCTACGAAAACCAAATTGCTGAGCCGTTTATGATGATAGAACTCATTCAAGACCATCTCCATACCTTGCATTGGAGAATTGACCATCTCCGAATTGAGTGATTCTAAGAACTCAGCTTCAATATTATCAACACAGCCATATACATCATCAAAATAACGATAAAATGTCGTGCGATTAATATCTGCTAACTTACAGACTTCTGTCACTGTAATATTATTGATAGTCTTGCTCTCAAGTAAAGACAACACCGCGTCTTGTATTACCTTTCTAGTATATTGAGCTCGACGGTTGTTTTTTATTCCTACCATATAAGTAACACTTCCTTTGCGTCATTAATGCAACAAACTACCCAAACGTGTTACACTTACAACAAATTATTTATAATTGATGATTGTTTTTTAGGTAAAAAATTTCTATTATATGAAACATGGTGTTGCAACAATGCAATTTTATCAAAGTTGACTGTAACATTACAAATCTTAAATAAAGGGAATAAAATATGCTGGAATTAAAACACATAAAGAAGTATTTCTATGTCGGCGATTCTGTTACCAAGGCTCTTGATGATGTTTCTGTATCATTCAGACCAAAAGAATTCGTCGCTATTTTGGGACCTAGTGGTTCCGGTAAAACCACTATGCTCAACGGAATCGGTGGATTAGATATATATGATTCTGGTGACTTAATTATTAAGGGTAAATCAACTAAGGATTTTTCTGAAGCAGATTGGGATGCTTACCGTAACAATTCAGTTGGTTTCATTTTCCAAAGTTACAATATTATCGGACATCTAAGTATTCTAGACAACGTCGAAATGGGTATGACACTTAGTGGTGTTGATAATGCCGAAAAGAAAGACAAGGCCATTAAGGCTCTTGAACGTGTTGGTTTAGGACCACATATGAACAAAAAGCCTAACCAATTATCCGGTGGTCAAATGCAACGTGTTGCCATCGCTAGAGCTATCGCCAATGATCCTGAGATCCTTCTTTGTGACGAACCAACAGGTGCTCTGGATACTGAGACCAGTGTTCAGATCATGGAACTTATCAAAGAATTATCCAAGGAACGACTAGTAATCATGGTTACTCATAACCCTGATCTAGCTAAAGAATACGCAAATCGTATCATCAACTTTGCGGATGGTAAGATTCAAGATGATTCTAATCCATATTCAGAGGATACAGACAAAGATAATTTCGAATTAAAGAAGACCAAAATGACATTTTGGACAGCTTTGAAATTGTCATACACTAATATCAAAACTAAAAAGGCTCGTACTTTCCTGACTGCCTTTGCTTCCAGTATTGGTATCATCAGTATTGCCATTGTTTTGGCGCTGTCTTCTGGATTCCAAAAGCAAATTGATAAGACTCAATCCAATACACTTGCACAATTTCCAATCACTATTTCACAAGTTGCATCAAGTCAGACTGCCCCAACTACTAATGACAATAAATTAACGAAGTCTAAGAAGACCAAAGTTACTGCCAAGCTAAGTCAAGCTGACAAAGCAACTCACGTTAACAAGATAACCAAAAAGTACACTAAATATATCGATAACATCGACCCTGAATTGAGTAAGACAATTACTTATACTTATTCAACTGGTATGAACTTACTTAGCGAGAATAACGGCAAAGTCAAGACTGCCACGTTCTCAAATACTGATAGCAGTAGTGCCAATACAGCCAGCGCTATGACAAGCGCCATGGCAACATCAACTGGTATCGGTGGTTCTGTTTATCCTAGTGGTAAAAATGGTCAGGCATTTTTGAAGAAGCACTACAAGGTAGTATCTGGATCAATGCCTAAGAGTGCCAACGATGTTGTTTTATTGGTTGATAGTGATAATTCAACTAACATTAACGCATTGAAGAACATTGGTCTAACAGTTAAAGATGGTCAAAAATTCAACTTTAACAAACTTGTTGGTAAAGAATTCAAAATAGTTAACAACAATGATTATTATAAGAAGTTAGCAACTGGAACATTCTTGCCTAACTCTGCTGACTCAACACTTTATAACAATAGTTCAAACACAACTGTAAAGATCTCTGGTATCTTGCGTGTTAAGTCAAAATCTTCAGAGAATATATTAGCTTCTGGTATTGCATATAGTGATAAATTAACGAAGAATATCATCAACGCAAACAAGAACTCTGATATTGTTGAAGCTCAAAAGAGTAGCAGTACTAACGTCTTAACTGGTGCTAGTGTTGAAGATTCAACAACTAAATCTACACTGATCAGCTACCTTGGTGGATCAACAACACCAGCAAGCATCATGATTTATCCAAACAACTTCAAGAATAAAGACAAAGTTCTCAAGTACTTGGACAAATACAATAGTGGTAAGAAGAAATCTGATAAGGTTATCTATACAGATATGGCCGGTTCAGTTTCCAACCTAACAGGTGGATTGATGGACGCCATTACTTACGTCCTAGTTGCCTTTGCAGGTATCTCACTAGTAACAAGTATGATCATGATTTCAATCATTACCTATACATCAGTCCTTGAGCGTACCAAAGAAATTGGTATTTTAAAGGCATTGGGTGCTAGAAAGAAAGATATCACCCGAGTATTTGATGCTGAGACAACTATTCTCGGTGTTGCATCCGGTGTATTAGGTGTGGTAATTGCCTACTTGGCAACATTCCCAATTAATATCATCTTAAAAAATATGACAGATTTGTCTAACGTTGCACAATTGAACCCAATACATGCAATTGTCCTAATAATTGTAAGTACAGTTCTAACAGTACTTGGTGGACATATTCCTGCTCGTATGGCAGCTAAGAAAGACGCCGCTACAGCGCTTCGCTCAGAATAGAGCGATACACAACACGGTTAATTTCCGAGCATTAACTGAAAAGGGAGCTTGTGACATAACTCTACATTAAAAGAGCCTTCATACAGAAACGTTCGGTTTCCGTATGAAGGCTCTTCTTGTATAATAAAAGAATAATAAAAAAAGAGCACCGGTCCGAACACCGATACTCCACGAAATCACCCTCGAAAGGATGTTCCAAATTATGTTCAATAATTATAACATAAATCAGACAAGTTTAAATATGGCAATCGAATTTATTCCAGAGAAAGATCACGAAGCGTATTATATCAATGAATTAGTGGAATCTATTGAGTTTCACGATAGTTATGAGACAGGACGTCCGCGTGAATATGATTTGCGGGCCGTCCTAAAATTAGTACTATTTTCATATCTTAGAGGTCGCTACACTTGTCGCCAAATTGAGCGAGAAGCTCGCGAGAATATCTATGCACGTTGGTTGACTCAAGAACACGTTCCTTCATATCGCACAATTGCACGCTTTATAGTTTCCGACGAAGCTATGGAGATGATTCAATCAAGTTTTGAATCTATGCGTAGCTTTTTAGTTGAACATAACTTGATTGACGATTGTGTATTTATTGATGGGACCAAGATTTTGGCGAATGCCAATAAATATTCGTTTGTCTGGAAGAAGAAAATCATTCATTATGATGATTTAAACCGCGAAAAAGCTGAAGTCATTCTAAATGAAATAAAAGAAGTTGAAACCACTGCCTTTTCAGAATCATTACCCATGGACTATGATAATTTAGATTTGACTATTGCTAAGTTAGAAGAACGAATTGAACAATTGGATTTAAAAGTAGAAGAAACCAAGAAAATCTCTCCTAACTCTGCGAAGCGGGTGCGGAGAATAATGAAATCCAAGTTAAACAAGACAAAACATATCAGTGAGAAGCATGATAAATATTCAGAAGATATGAAGATTTTTGGTGAACGTAATAGCTTTTCAAAAACTGACCATGACGCTACATTCATGCGAGTCAAAGAAGACCCAATGCAAAACGGACAACTGAAACCTGGATATAACCTACAGATTGCCACTAGTAATCAATTTACCTTGGATTATGATCTGTTCTGGAATCCAACCGATACTCGTACCTTGATTCCATTCCTCAAAACTCTGGAGACCCACCGAGTTTTAGGACGTTTCATAGTGGCTGATGCAGGATATGGTTCAGAATCTAACTACAGATATATTGAAGATGAATTACTAGACCAAACTTCCTTGATTCCTTACGGTACGATGCTCAAGGAAAATAGTCGTAAATGGAAATCAGATGAAAAGAAAGTTCTAAACTGGGACTACCATGATATCGATGATTATTACATTGATCCCAACGGTGTTAGATTCAACTTTCTAAGAGTTACTATTAGAACCGATAAATATAAATTTAAAAGACAGTTTCGTTGTTATAAAGCCGAATCAAAAGATGAGAATCAAGAAATAATTGATGCGGCATTTAATAAAAGTGGAGGTGTCAGATATATTTATATTAATTCTGAATGGGAATATTTCAAAGCACATGAACGAGAGAAGCTTTATGGTAAAGTTGGGGCAAAAATATATGCCCAACGAAAAATCGATGTAGAACCGGTTTTTGGACACCTTAAGGCTTATTTGCATTTTACCAGGTTCACGGTTCGTGGAACTGATAAAGTCAAAAGCCAAATGGGATTAGCCTTAATGGCAATGAATATGGGAAAACTAGCCAAAAGAATGGCTTTTTCTTTAAAAAACAAAAGGACCAGAACAGGAAATCTTCGGATTTCCAAGTTCTGGTCTTATTTTTTATGGAGTTTTGTCACAAGCTCTTTTCAATTAAGCGGAAGAAATTGTGTTGTGTATCGCGTTTACGAAAATAATTTGAGAAACAAACATAGTTTCCCGTGAAACAATCTAAGACATTCTAAGTGATTTGTTAGATAATGGACATCTGGGGGGTGTACTAATGTACAAAGAAATCACTATCAAACAATTATTCGAACTATTGAACAAACAACTTGGTAGACAAAACTGGTGGCCTACTCATAGCACTGAAGAAATGCTAGTCGGGATGATTCTTATCCAAAATACCAACTGGAAAAACGTTGATAAATCCCTTTCCAACTTACAAAAAGCAACAGGATTTGACTTGGATAAGTTGCTAGATTTAACACTTGATGATTTACGTGACTTAATTCAGCCTAGTGGATTTTACAAAAACAAATCAATCTACGTTCGTTCCTTACTTACCGCTTACCGTGATGAATTCAATGATTGGGAGAAATTATCCACTCAATCATTGCGAAAAAGACTATTAAATCTAAAGGGGATCGGCAATGAGACCGCCGATGTATTACTACTCTATTATTTCCATCGTTCTACCTTTGTAGCAGATAATTACTGTATGAGATTATTCATGAATCTTCATGCTTTCACTGAGAAACCAACATATATGCAACTAAAGAATTCCGTTCAAGCAGACTTTGACTTCACACCAGATCAAGCTAGTGAATTTCATGCTCTAATAGATGAATTCGGAAAGTTAAAAAGCGACTTTTTTGATGGCTATCAGCTAGTTTTACCACGCTCACTTACCTAGAATGCCATAAAAGAACACACGAGCCAAGCCATTTGAGTACTTTTTAGTAACAATATCCTTGGTCTTTTTGGCTGTTGCTGGATTCATAAAATAACTCAAAATCATATCAACATACATCAATACCACTTCATCTTGAATGTCGTCACTGATCATATTTTCAGCACGACCCTGTTTCAAAATTTTCCTCCAGAATCCATCTTTACCAGTGTTATATGCTTTCATAACCCGGTCATCCCCATTGGCAGCTTGAAACTCATCAATCATGAAACCCATGAAGTCTTGATTGATGACATTGACCTCACTACTACCAAAGGCTAAGATACTTTCGATCTTTTCTTTGAAGTTCATATTTGATTGTTCCAACTTTTTATCATAAGCTTGATACCCTTCAACAATCATATTGATCATGACTTCTCTAGCAAGCTCAATTTTACTGGGAAAATACTTATACAATGTCACTTGTGACGAATGTGCCTCCTTTGCGATTTCTGCAATGGAGGTATTTTTATATCCATTAGTAGTAAAAGTCTTAGTTGCCGACTTCAAAATGTCATTTTTCTTTTGATTCTTACGTTTTTGGTTATCTGACATAATTTTCTCCCAAAATTTTTTTAAACAATATTTCATTTTTTATACTGGTACATCAATACATTAATTTTCAAATGACAGAATAGTTCATTTCAGCGATATTTAGATATTGACACTTGATATCTTCACAACTAATATACTCTTTGATAAATGAACTATTCAAGAAAAATATTTCATTTTGTTTTAAATTATTCAAGTTAATTGCTCATATTTTGTAAAGGGGATATCTATTATGCAACAAACTAATAACGCTATTTTACATGTTGATCATCTACAAAAGAATTTTGGTAAATTTCAGGCTTTAAAAAATGTTACTTTTGATGTTTATCCTGGGGAAATTTTTGGATTCATCGGCCCTAACGGTGCTGGTAAATCAACAACTATTCGAACACTTCTAGGGATTTTGCGTGCATCGGGTGGCGTTGCTACTTTATTTGGTAAAGACGTCTATAAGGATTCCGTGTCAATTCACAAAAAATTGGCTTATGTACCAGGCGATGTCTATCTATGGCCAAACTTGACCGGTGGTGAAATTATCGATTTGTTTTTGAAACTAGGAAATACTAAACATAACAGTAAAACCGATGAGATGATTAAACGATTCCAATTTGATCCTACCAAAAAAGCTCGAACTTACTCCAAGGGTAATCGTCAAAAAGTCGCTTTGATTGCTGCTTTTTCAACTGATGCCGACTTTTATATATTTGATGAACCAACATCAGGTCTTGATCCATTGAATGAGGAAATATTCCAAAAATCAGTAATGGAGCTAAAAGATCAAGGCAAATCAGTTCTGCTATCGAGTCATATCCTATCAGAAGTTGAAAAAATGTGTGATCGTATCGGAATAATTCGTAGTGGTGAAATCGTTGAAACTGGTTCACTTTCTGATATGAGACATCTAACTAGAACTGTCATCCAATTTCAAACGATGAAACCAACGCCTGAATTAAAAAATCTAGAAGGTATCCATAATGTTAAGTTGGAAAACAGTGGTTTAACAACTTTCTCAGTTGATTCTGACAAGATTGGTTCTGCTATGAGTTATTTGGCAGATAAGCAAATTGTTTCGTTACAATCGACTCCCCCAACTCTTGAAGATCTATTCATGAGATATTATTCGGATGAAAGAAGATAGACTATGGAAAATCGTAATTTTCATCAAACTTGGTTTTTAACACGTTTCAGTTTAAAACGTGACTGGCTAAAATTGGCTCTTTGGTCAGTTACTTTGATTGTTTTATTTGCGGCCGTTGCGGCTAAGTTCACAACTATCTATGACAGTCAGGCTTCAATAGATGAAATCGTCAAAACTTTAAAATCTCCATCAATGGTCTCATTATTTGGGAAATTATCAGGATCAGGTCCTTATACGACTGCGGATGTCTTTGCCGGTGAGATGACCGTCTTTATGGCAATGATTGCTGCCGTTATGAACTTTTCGATCATAATAAAAAATACCCGTGGTGAAGAAGATTCTGGATTATTAGAAATAATTCAATCTCATTCTGTGGGTAAACTATCCAATCTCGCTTCATCTTTGATTGAACTACTAATTATTAATTTAGTTATCGGTATCTTTTATAGCCTTGGATTACAATTTGCTGGACTATCTGGAACTGATACCAATGGTAACTTCTTATTGGGATTAGGATTAGGTGCAGCTGGATTCATGTTCGCCTCCATTGCAGCATTGATGGCACAATTAGTGGACAATTCTCGTTTTGCCATGATTCTTTCATATATCATATTTGGCATAATGTACATTGCCAGAATGTCGACTGATATCTCCAATCCAAACTTAACTTGGCTAATACCATTTGGATGGGTCGAGAAGTTTTCAACTTATCAAGATAATAATTGGCTACCAGTATTCTTGATGCTAGGGTTGTCATTGATTCTGTGTATAACGGCGTTATGGATCAATAATCATCGTGATATTGGTTCTGGAATCATCGCTACAAAGCCGGGACGCGCTACAGCATCAGTATTTCTACGTGGTCCTTTAAGTCTATTTTTTAGACTACATCGTACTTCGATCATCGTTTGGATAATTGGATTAATGATTCTAGGATTCACTTACGGATCGATCTTTAATACCATTGGTGACATTCTCAAAACTAATCCAACAATGGCACAATTAATAGGTGCCAGTGCTGTTCATAAGGCAAATGTTGTTATTATCAAACATTTTGTAGCTATTCTAATGATAGTTTTTGCCTGTTTAGCACTATTCCCAGGTATTCAAATTATCAATTATCTAAAAACTGGTGAAAGCAAAGGCTATTTGGAATTGATCCACTCTAAACCTGTAAGTAGAAGCTACTTATTTACCAGTATTTTACTTCTTGGTATTGCGACAAGTGTTGCTACTTTATTTGCCAGTATGATGGGACTCTACCTAGGTGGTATGTCCGTTATGAAACATCCAGTTGAAATGTCAGTATTCCTTAACAGCTTTGCCGCTTATCTGTCTGCTTTACTTGTAGTACTTGCAATAAGTGGTTGTATAGTTGGACTTATTCCTAGATTTTCAAGTTTTAGTTATCTATATATTGGTTTTGCATTATTCTCTGGATATTTTGGTAAATTGATAGATTTGCCAAAATGGGTCGCAAAGTTGACACCTTTTGGATACATCCCTGATGTTCCCGTTGGAAAAATTGATCCCGGTACTATGTGGTGGCAGCTTGGTATTACATTTGTTTTGATAGTTGTTGGATATATTGGTTATTCTTGTCGTGATTTGAAGAGTTGATTGTTTGCTTCGCAAACGCGCCACAATACACAATTTCTTCCGCTTAATCTAAAAGAGGCTGGTATTTGCATTCGCAAATATCAGCCTCTTTTAGATTAATGCTCGGAAATTACCCGTGTATTGTGGCGCTCTAAATTTGTCCTACTTCGACTTGTACACCAGAGGACAACTTCTTACTTAAATAATCTTGTATCGTTTTATATGAAGTATTAAAACTCATCTGTATTTGTTGTGGACGATTTGTATTAAAAATGACCGCAACTTTTGGTTTTCTTTGTGGAACTTCTATTGGAATCAGCGTTACATGAACTATTTGAGAGTAATCAATAACGCCAGAATAGAATCCATTCATCACGACTTTTTTCTCGCCAATTCCACCGACACCATTCATAATGGTGAGAGTTATAAATGCAGCAGTCATTATGATATATGGTAAGTCACTGCTGGCTGAAAACAACAGCCATGATCCGATAAATGCAGCAAAGATCAACGATGAAACTTTATAGATCGATCGTATCTCGATTTGTGACTGCCAGTATATGTTAAATACTGCCCCGGCTAGAAAAATTACATCTACTACTATTATTAGTATGTCCATATGGCCTCATTCCTTTTTATGTAATTGTAAGTTAGTATCCATCTTTTTACAAATTATTACTTTGATTCAAATCAATTTTCTTGTTGTTAAGCCAACCTAAAATTAATTTTTATTCTTGTTTAAAAAACTACTATAACATGATATCATATTGAGAGATTAAAAAGGGGGATACAAGCTTGAGTGATAAAAACAAAAAACACGATAGCCTGATCCATTACGCAAACGGTCCTTCATTAGAAGAAATAAACGATACCGTTGAAATTCCCAAAGACGCTGGATTCTTCAAGACACTATTAGCATATAGTGGTCCCGGAGCTCTAGTTGCCGTTGGATATATGGATCCTGGTAATTGGGTTACTTCCATCGCTGGTGGTGCTCAATTCAAATACAAACTTTTGACCGTCATTTTGATATCTAGTTTAATTGCCATGTTACTTCAATATATGGCTGCTAAACTAGGGATTGTAACTGGTCGGGATTTGGCACAATTAACAAGAGATAGAACCACCAAAAAGGTAGGTTTTGTACTCTGGATAGTTACTGAGCTAGCTATCATGGCAACTGATATTGCTGAAATAATCGGTTCTGCCATCGCTTTAAAATTATTATTTGGTATTCCAATTCTTTGGGGTGTTTTAATTACAGCCTTTGACGTGTTGCTTCTATTAATATTAATGAAACTTGGATTTAGAAAAATCGAAGCTATTGTAGCCGCATTGATTCTAGTAATTTTAGCAGTATTTATGTATGAAGTTATTCTAGCTCAACCTGATTGGGGACAGATGGTGATTGGATTCGTTCCTGATCCAGTTATTCTACAAAATCAAAGTATGCTTTATATTTCATTGGGTATTGTTGGTGCTACGGTAATGCCGCATAATCTATACTTGCATTCAAGTATCTCACAGGCTAGAAAATATGACCGTGCAGATACAAAGAGTGTTAAACAAGCTGTTCGTTTCTCAACTTGGGATTCAAATATCCAATTAACACTAGCATTTGTAGTTAACACCCTACTATTACTTCTAGGTGCTGCCTTATTCTATGGTACAAAGAGTGACTTAGGTCGATTTGTTGACTTATACAACGCACTACAAGATCCAAAAATTGCCGGTGCTGTTGCTAGTCCAGTATTAAGTATTCTTTTTGCTGTTGCACTGTTGGCTTCAGGTCAAAACTCAACTATCACTGGTACTTTATCAGGTCAGATTGTTATGGAAGGTTTCGTCCACATGAAGATGAAACTTTGGGTAAGACGTGTTATCACACGTTTGCTATCCATCTTACCTGTTATCGCCTTTGCTGTTATTTATCACGGTAATGAAGCAAAAATCGAATCATTATTAACATTCTCACAGGTATTTCTGAGTGTTGCGTTACCATTCTCGATTTTTCCACTAATTGCCTTTTCTAGTGATAAGAAGTTAATGGGTGAATTTGCGAATAAGAGTTATATCAAGTACATCGGGTACGGGATTGCTGTTATTCTAACTATTCTAAATATTTGGTTAATCTTCACAACTCTTAAAGAGGTCTATCATTTCTAAGATTTGTTCTAAAAAGGGACTGCGACATAATGCTTTTTTATGTCACGGTCCTTTTTTTGTTATAATATATACATAGACAATATGGTAATATACCGTTTGTAAATAAATATATTTTAAGGGAGCAAACCTGATTGAATGCACTTGTAAACATGTACGGACCGTTCTTCGACCTTCATAATTGGGCAACCGTTATTGAATCCGGCGAAGATTGGTTAATAATTTTATCATTAGTTGTTATGGAATGTATGCTATCCGTCGATAACGCTGTGGTCTTGGCTGCTCAAACACAGTCATTACCTAACAAAGTCGAACAGGAGAAATCTCTATTCTACGGATTATTTGGAGCGTATATTTTTCGTTTCCTAGTCATTGGTATAGGTGTATACCTGATCAACTTCTGGTGGATAAAGGTCCTTGGCGCTGGTTATTTATTCTACTTATTCTTAAAATACTTCTTTCTTGATAGAAGAAAAAAGGATAAGAAAGTTGAAGTTCCAAGTAAAAGACCTGAACCAACAGGCTGGAAAAAGCACATTCATATTTCTAGATTTTGGCAAGTTGTTATCTCAATCGAATTAATGGATATCGTATTCTCAATTGATTCTGTTCTAGCATCCCTAGCCATCTCAAGTAATCCAGTCATTGTTTTGATCGGTGGTATGATTGGAATCTTAGCAATGCGTGGTATTGCAGAGCTTATCATGGGTTGGATGGAGAAAATCCCTGAATTACAAGGAATGGCATATTTCTTGATTCTCTTCATCTCTGTTAAGTTATTCTTATCTATTCCAGCAATCGATATTGAAGTTCCAAATATGTTATTCGTAGCTGTATTGGTAGTTTCGATCATCGTCACTTTGATAATTCATTATATGAATAAGCGAAAAACTAATAACTAAATATAAAAAAGGTTCTAGTACCCACAAAGTGGATGCCAGAGCCTTTTTCTATTTACTATGTCTGAATTTGGAAGGAGTAAATCCTGTATATTTCTTAAAGGTTTGACTGAAATAACTCAATCTCGTAAAGCCTAATTCATTAGATATTTCTTGGATATTCATATCGGTATCTTTTAACAAAAACATAGCTCGTTGAACTTTTCTTGCATTGAGGTAAACTGAAAAGCTCAACTTTGTTTCTTTCTTAAATAACTTACTGAAATAATAATCAGACAAATATGCCCTATTAGATACCTGATCAAGTGTTAGGCGTTTATCCAAATTATCATCAATGAACTCAATTGCGGCAATAATTGCATGATTGGATGTCGAAAGATTCTTTAATTGTTGCAGCGCAATGGCTTCATTATCATCTAACTCTTCAATCATCGTATCAACATTGACGGGTTGTTTGATTAAGAATTCATCAATTCCTCTATTATTGATCAACAATCTTGCCATTCCCTCAAATAGAAACTTGAGGAACTCTGCTTGTTTTTGTAAATTTTGTAATATTACTAAATTATCTGGACCGGGATTTTTATCAACGTCATGCGCAACGTAAAGCTTCCCAACCATCTGATTAATGGTAGTAACTCGAATAGGAACATTCGTTAATTCAATGTGATATTTGAATCGATTCTTACTCAAGTCAGCAAAATTGCTGACTGTATCCAGTCTTGCAAGAATACTTTTTTTAGGAATCTCATCTATAGTTACATATAATAGTGAATCATTATTATCCAAGACAAAAATAACCAGATCGTTGGTTCTGGCATAATTTTGTAATACTCTGATCAATGCTTTTTCGTTACTAGAAAGAAGGGTCGCTAAGTCGAATTCCTCCATTATTATCCATCCTGTCCTATTTCATCACTATTATTATAAAGTCGATAGATGTTTTCTTCAATTATTATTAATTAGTTTATTAAGATATTCTTCCAAAACTTCTGCATTGTTACATTCTTCATCCTTTGCACCGTATAAGAATAGAACATCTTGTTTTTTTAATTCTTCTTCGACTATTTTAATAAATTCTGTTGTATATTCATTATTTTCGATCTCTTTTGTATATTTGATTTCAAATTCTTCATACTTATCTTCGTCATGTCCGAACCATTTTCTTAACTCTGTTGAAGGTGAAATATTTTTAGCCCACAAATCCAGTTTGGCATTAATTTTGGATATTCCACGTGGCCACAAGCGATCAACCAAAATTCTATATCCAGCGGGTAAGTCCTTGTTATAGATACGTTTGACAACTATTTTTGACATAATATATCCAACCTCTTTTTGAATTAATTTCGCTATCATTGTATCATAGCTAACGTTAGTCATTTTATAGGAGGATTTATGCAGACCGCGAAAGAAATAATTTCATTTCAAGATGTAGCAAAAAACTACCGTGGCGGCAACGACGCTGTCGAGGATATCAACATAACAATTAACGAGGGGGAGTTCGTCTGTCTAATTGGAACATCTGGTTCCGGAAAGACCACAACTATGAGAATGATCAATCGTATGATTGAACCTAGTCGTGGAAAAATCATTTTTAAAGGAAAGAATCTTAAGACATTCGACCCTGTTAAGTTACGGCGTACAATCGGATACGTTATTCAGAATAATGGACTAATGCCTCACATGACCATCAAGGACAATATTACTCTTGTTCCTAAACTACTCAAATGGTCACAGGATAAAATGGATCGTAAGGCTGTGGAATTAATAAAATTGGCCGATCTTCCTGAAAGTTATTTAGAGCGCTACCCTGCTGAACTATCTGGTGGACAACAACAAAGAATCGGTGTCGTTCGTGCCTTAGCTGCCGATCAAGACATTATCTTAATGGATGAGCCATTTGGTGCCTTAGACCCTATCACACGTGACGATCTACAAGAATTAGTTAAACATCTTCAAGAAGAACTTGGTAAGACTATCATCTTTGTTACCCACGATATGGATGAGGCATTAAAATTAGCAACACACATTGTCATTATGGATAGTGGTCATATTATCCAAGATGACACACCAGACAATATCTTACAGCATCCCGCTTCTGACTTTGTTAAAGAGCTATTAGGTGAAGAGCGTTTGCTTCAAGCTCAACAAAATACTCTATCTGTCAGTGACATCATGTCAAAAAATCCTGCCAAGATCACACTTGGTCAATCTCTTGCTGAAGCTATTAGAGAGATGAGTTTGAAACACGTTGATAACCTTTTGGTTACAGATGATAACAACAAACTCAAAGGTTTTATCGATTTGGAGACCATAAACGACCGCTACTCGAAGTATTCGAACGTTTCGGACATCTACCAACCAAATCGTTTTAAGGTCAAGACAACGTCATATTTGCGTGATACAAGTGAGCGTATTTTGAAGCAAGGCTACAAATACGTCCCTGTTATCGACAATGACAATAACCTTATCGGTATAGTTACTCGTGCTTCCTTAGTAAATATCATCTACGACGCTATTTGGGGTAGTGAAGAATTGGATAATCCTGAAGGCATCAAATTACCTGAGTCAATTGCAAAGGAGAGTGATAATGCATGATTACCTTTCTGAACCAGCATGGCTCTGAATTGATAATCAAAACCTGGGAACAGATCTATATCTCAGCTTTTGCCATTATCCTCGGAATTATAGTTGCTGTACCACTTGGCATTCTTCTGACTCGTTACGATAAAACAGCCAAGTATGTCATGTCTATCACTGGGATGCTTCAAACCATCCCTTCACTAGCTTTGTTAGCTTTGATGATCCCGATATTTGGTATCGGTAAAGTCCCAGCTATTGTTGCTTTGTTTATTTATTCATTATTACCAATTTTACGTAATACATATATCGGTATGAAAAAGGTCAATAAGAACCTACTAGACGCAGCCCGTGGTCTGGGGATGACCACGATGCAGTCCATTTTTAAAGTTGAGATACCAATGTCCATGCCTATTATTATGTCTGGTATCAGACTATCAACTGTTTATGTTATTTCTTGGTCTACTTTGGCGTCATATATCGGTGCCGGTGGATTAGGTGATTTCATCTTTAACGGACTTAATCTTTACAATCCAAGTCTTATTATCGGTGGTACTATACCAGTTACTATTTTGGCAATTTTAGCCGATTATTTACTAGGTATATTTGAGAAAAAAGTTACGCCAAAAACTAAACGCAGTGAGGTGTAATTATGAAAAAAACATTCAAAAAATTATTAACAATTATATCTCTTTTAACAATGTTACTAGTATCTGGTTGTGGTTGGCCCGGACTCGGGTCTGGTTCTAAAGATACTATTCGAGTTGCCAGTCTTTCTACAACTGAGTCTATGATCGTGTCAGAAATAATCATGGAACTTATTTCACACGAAACTGATTATAAAACCGAGATCGTCAATAACTTAGGTTCTAATCAACTAGTGCACGCCGCTTTGATGCGTAATAACGCTGATATTGCCGCCGAGAATTTTACCGGTGACGAATTGATTGCTACTTTGAAACATAAACCAATCAAAAATCGTGCTAAAGCAAACCGTACTGTTAAACGACTCTACAATCAAAAATTTGATCAAACTTGGTTCCCAACTTATGGATTCGCTAACACTTATAATATGTTGGTAACACAAAAGATGGCCAAGAAGTATAACTTACACAATATCAGTGATCTGAAAAAAATTGCTCCAAACATGAATATTGGTGCTGATAATATCTGGATCAACCGTCCTGACGATGGTTACCCAGCCTTTTCACGTGCTTATGGATTCACTTTCAAACGTGTCTATCCTATGCAAGTTGGACTAGTCTATTCTGCTGTAGCTGCTGGTAAAATGTCAGCCGTCTTAGGATATTCTACTGATGGTCGTATCAAGAGTTACAACTTGAAGATATTACCTGATAATAAGAATTTCTTCCCTCCATATGATACAAGTATGGTCGTTAATAATAGCTTATTAAAGAAGCATCCTGAGTTAAAACCATTGCTTCACAGACTAGATGGGAAAATATCGTTATCACAAATGCAAACAATGAACTATGAAGTCGATAATAATCTCCGTGAACCGGCAGATGTCGCTCGAGAATTCTTACAAAAAAATAACTATTTCAGAGGTGATAAATAATGGCTGATCAGCCGCTATGGAGACAATTGATCTTTTATTTCACACACAACGGAATATACGTGCTAGAACAATTTGGTAGACACTTTTTGATCTCATTTTATGGTGTTTTGATTGCTGCTATAATTGGTATTCCATTAGGAATATATATTGCCAATCATTACAAACTTGGTAATTTCATCATCAGTATCGCTAACGTTATCCAAACTGTCCCATCCCTTGCCATGTTATCCATTATCATGTTGGCATTAGGATTGGGGCCAAATACAGTTATCGTAACGATTTTCCTTTATTCACTACTACCAATACTCAAGAATACATATACTGGAATGCGAAACGTTGATCCAAACGTTATTGATTCGGCCCGTGGTATGGGGATGACTGGATTGCAATTACTATATATGGTCAAGCTTCCACTAGCAATGTCAGTTATAATGTCTGGTATTCGTACCGCTATGGTCGTTGCTATTGGTAATACTGCCATCGGTTCCTTCGTTGGCGCGGGTGGTCTTGGTGACTTGATCATTCGTGGTACCAATGCTACTGACGGTGCACCATTGATACTTGCCGGTGCCCTGCCAACTGCTCTAATGGCAGTTATAACCGACTTATTGATCGGTCTGCTACAGAAATATTTCGAGCCAACTAATTACATGAAAAAATAGTTTTTTAGCACTCTACTATTCAGAGTGCTAAATTCTTGAATTTCCCCCTGACCAGGTACTATACTGTATTTGTAATGAAGGAAAGGAAGTAATTGATATATGGCAAATGAAATTATGGATCGTCATAACGATACTTTAAGGGACTGGTTTGGTAATTCATTAATGAATAACTTCCCTACATTTTTCAATGACAGTGATATTGATACCGTATTGAAAACCGACATTAAGGAATCTGATAAGGACTACGAAGTCAAAGTAGACATGCCAGATTTTGATAAGAAGAATATTGACATCAACTATCAAAACGATACATTAACAATTAGTGGTCACCGTGACAGTTTCAACGATCATGAAGATAAAAATGGAGATATGATTATGAGTGAACGTTCTAACGGACGTTTTGCAAGACAATATCACTTACCAGCAGTTGACGAACAAAGTATCAAGGCTGATTATACTGATGGTGTTTTGAAGATCACACTTCCAAAAGTTGAAAATAAAAAAGAACTCGGTCACCACATAAATATAGGTTAATAAAAAAGTGAAATCGCATCTGCGATTTCACTTTTTTTGTTTCTTAAGTATTGAATATACAACAATCAACATTATCCAAAAGGCGATGGTAAATATCATCGCCAAACGAGTACTTGAAATTACCAGCAATAATATCAATATTCCAATAAAAAATATCAAACTAAGATAATTTGTATAAGGATATCCAGGCATCTGATATTTACCAAGATGTTTAGTCTGGTGTCTATAAACTACATGAGTCCACAAAAGCACTATCCAAACAATAATAAAATTGATTGTGGAAATCGTGGCGATAAGACTGAAGACACTTGCCGGCATAACATAATTCAGTAAAACTATGACCAACAAAGCAACACTAGAAAACATCAATGACCAAATTGGTACACCATTATTGCCAACCAAAGACATCTTCTTAGGTGCGTTCCCCTTGGCACTTAATCCATAAAGAGTTCGACTGGTACTGAAAAGGCAACTATTGGTAGCTGACAAAGATGCCGTCAAAACTACAAAGTTCAATATTCCTGCTGCTCCTTTAATACCGATTCCTGAGAATACTTGCACAAATGGACTGATATCTGTGGTTATCTGGTTCCAAGGATATACGCTCATGATTGCTACCATAGCTCCAACATAGAACAATCCGATCCTAATAGGAACTGAATTGATGGCCCTTGGTAGATTAAGTTCTGGATTCTTAGTCTCACCAGCTGTGATTCCCACCATTTCGATACCGACAAATGCAAAGACGACCATTTGAAATGACATTAAAAATCCGCTGATACCAGTCGGAAACATCCCACCATGACTGATCAAGTTGCTAAACCCAGCATTACCACTGCCAACTGGCAACTTGAAGATTGCCATTCCTATACCAACAACCACTAGAACAATTATCGCGATAACTTTGATCATTGAAAAGCCTGATTCCATCTCACCAAAAAGTTTAACATTAACAAAGTTCACAGTGACCAAAATTAGCAAAATGACCAGTGCTGACAACCATTGTGGAATAATTGGAAACCAATACTTGATGTAAATACCAGAGGCAGTCAGATCCGCCATAGCTAAGGTGATCCAACAAAACCAATATGCCCACCCAGTAACGAATTCGGCTCTATTCCCCAAATATTGTCGAATAAACTCTAAAAATGAATGCTTAGTAGTATCCGATAGTAACAATTCACCAATTGCACGCATCATCAAGAAGCAAAATAGTCCTGTTATCAAATAAGAAAAGATGATCGATGGTCCGGACTTATGGATTGCTTCACCAGAACCTAAGAATAGCCCTGTTCCAATAGCACCACCGATTGCTATCATCTGAATATGTCTACTACCTAAAGACCTAGATAGTGTTTTCTTCTCTTCCATATTTCACACTTCCTTACATCATTTTTTGTGGTAAATCGATAACATCACTATCCAAAAGATAATTGTGATGATCATTGGAATCCTAGTTGTATTTACAAACAATAATAAAATCAAAATTGCTATAAAAAATATCAAACTAATATAATTACTAAATGGATAAAGTGGCATCTTAAAAATCTTGATACCACTAGGATTTTTCTTTCTGAACAATAAATGTGTCCAGATGAGAATTATCCACACAATAATAAAGTTGATAGTTGAAACTGTCGAAATCAAACTGAATACATTGGATGGCATAAAGAAATTCAAAGCTACGATCACTAATAAAGCTGTCGCAGAAAATATCAATGACCAGACTGGAACTCCGTTATTGCCGACTAATTTGAATTTCTTTGGTGCATTACCCTTCAAACTCAAACTATAAAGAGTCCGGCTAGTACTAAATAGACAACTATTAGTGGCCGACAATGACGCCGTTAAAACAACAAAGTTCAAAATCCCTGCAGCTCCATTGATACCGATTCCTGAAAAGACTTGAACAAAGGGACTAGTAGTTGTTGAGATCCTTTGCCAAGAATAAACACTCATGATGGCTATCATTGATCCAACATAGAACAATCCGATCCTAATCGGTAAGCTATTGATAGCCTTTGGAAGATTGATCTCAGGTTCAGCCGCCTCTCCAGCAGTCAATCCGACCATTTCAATCCCAACGAAGGCAAAAATAACCATTTGAAATGACATCAAAAATCCCTTAAATCCTGTCGGGAAAAATCCTCCATGACTTACCAGATTGGAAAATCCTGCATTCCCACCTGTAACTGGTGTGTGCAAAAAAGCCATCCCAACTCCGATCACCACTAATGCAATAATGGCGATGATCTTTATCATCGAAAACCCAGTTTCTAATTCTCCAAATAACTTCACATTAACAAAGTTCATTAAAAATAAAATTATCAAAATAACCAAAGCTGATAACCATTGTGGAACACTTGGAAACCAATACTTGATATAAATACCAGAAGCAGTCAGATCCGCCATGGCAACCGTGATCCAACATAGCCAATATGCCCACCCAGTAACGAATTCGAATCGGTCACCTAGATAAATTCGAATGAAATCTAGAAACGAATGTTTCGTAGTATCTGATAATAATAATTCTCCAATTGCACGCATCATGAAGAAACAAAAGAATCCTGCAATCGTATATGCCAGAATAATTGATGGTCCAGCTTCATGGATAGCACTACCAGAGCCTAAAAATAGTCCTGTACCAATTGCTCCACCGATTGCTATCATCTGAATATGTCGACCTTCAAGTGACCTTGAAAGTGTTTGTTCTTTTGTGGTAGATTTTTCTTTCATAAATAAACTTCCCTTGATTAAGTTGCAAAAAGCGTTAAAAAAAGACGTCTCTACTACATTTCTGTAATAGGGACGTCTTTAACGCGGTTCCACCCAAATTTGCAATTTCTTGCATCTCTTAAGCTTATATAGGTAGCTGTCCTGTAAATTAGAGCACCATTTTCATTGCTAATTTTCAGCCTAGACTAGCATCTCTTTGGATAAACATGTGTATAGTATAAATGGCATAGTATTAAAAAGCAACTAACATTATGAAAAAAGAATTAATCTATACCAATTATAAAAATGAAAATTCACACTTTTTTCACATTTTGGAATTATTTTTTTCATATTCTTTGGGTATTATAGTAATTGTAGATGAGAGATACAGATATCCCTTTTCTCACCCCCCTATAACATATATATTTAATCCCCTATTTGAAGACACTCCTCCCCAGGGTGCCTTCTATTTTTATTTTTTTAAGTATCAAGTGGTAGTAGTTCTTAACAAAATAAGTTATACTAGTACTCGATAGATATTATATCTATCTTAAGGGAGACAACTATTGTTGTCATTTAAAAAATGGACAAAGAATTTTAATTATAAAAAAGACTTATCATAGACAAGTGGCTATTCAGATTCACATAATTTTCACATTTAACAAGCAAATACTTCATGATAGGCCTGTATTATATAAATTGTAGATAAGAGATACCATAATCCCTTTTCTCATCCCCCCTATAACAATATTTAATCCCCTATATAAAAATACTCCTTCCCCGGGAGTATTTTTTTTTTGTGTATTTTTAGACAAAAAAAACAGCCCTACGTAAACGTAGGACTGTATGTGATGAGGTGCAGCGACCTTCCGAACGTTTTCACGCCGGTCGCGTACCCTCATCTCGGTTTGGCACCATTACTAGTATTGCATGTTTAGTTAACATAAGTCAATATAATTATCCATTCAACATTTTATCGATGTCATCTTGTTGATAATCCTCACACAACTTACCACGTCGTATGAACCTTGATGGTACAGCTTCTTTGATTATTTCATCTTTAAATAATAATTCAAATGACTTCTCACCTATTTCAGATAAACGATGATCAACACTAGAAAAGTCCATCAGAAAACTAATCGGTAAATTCTCCTGTCCGGTAATAATAATATTCTCTTGTTTCATTTCTTGTAACTGACGTTTAGCACCTGCGGCGATTTCATCCCCGTTACAAAAGATAACTTGTAAGTCAGGATCGTAGTTAACAAACTGAGCAGCTGCAGTAATACCGTCAAACATCGTCTTAGATTCACGGAACAACAATTTGTCACTGACTTCTTCACCAAATACTTCTTTATAAGCTTCAGTTGTTAACTTGGCACTTTGACTAGTGTTCTCACTTCGACTTACCGTCAATCCAATGTGAGTATAACCGTTATCCTTTAGTGCCTGCAGTGCATTAACGAATGATTCTTTCCTATTCGTATAAGCCGACGACAATGGATAATTAAAAGTATCCTCACAACAAGTTATCGGACCATACTTCTTGTACTCTACTAGTTTCTCAAACGATACTGCTCTAGAGGTAAATATCAGTCCATCAAAAGCATGATGCTTCAACATATCTAAAAACTTGGTCTCTTCATCTTGATTATAATTTGACTGCAGGAACGTGGCTTGATAGTTATTGGAAAAAGCTGTGCTAATAATGGCATCAGCCAATTTTTGAAAGTATGGGTGATTAACATATGGCAAAACAACGCCAACACGAGAAGTCTTCCCCAGACTCAACGCTCTAGCGAGATCATTTCTATGGTAATTGAGACTTTTCATTGCCGTTTGGATTTCTTCAGCTGTTTTGTCAGACACATAGCCCGTTTGATTGATAACTCGCGAAACTGTTGAAATGGAATGACCTGATACTTTTGCTACATCACGAATATTTGCCATAATTCATCCTCCTAACTCATCTACTTTAATGGTACCTTATGAAACCAGTTCTACAACAAAAATATCTTTTTCGAGAATTGTTATCAGTTTATACAAATATTTTTGTAACATACTAGTATTGTTAGGTAACTACATCTGATTTTGAGGCGAATTATACACATTTATGACCAAATTTATAAATCTTCACAATTTCTTCACATTTTAAATACAAATGATTCACACTTACACGGTAATATATTACTTGTAGATGAGAGACATAAGCCTCTTATCTCGTCCCCCCTATAACATATATTTAATCCCCTAAAAACACATAAGAAGCATTCCTCCCCAGGATGCTTCTTTTATTTTTTTGAATTTTTCATTAGAAATAAAAATTTTAAAATGGTACACTCTTGTTCTAATTTAATAACGCATAAAAACAGCACGTCAACTTGTTTAGTTGGGTGCTGTTTCGTATGCAAAAAATAATAAGGAGCGTGTCATTTTGGAATTTCAACAAAAATTACCACAAAACTTAAAAGAATCACTTATTTTCATGGGGATCATTTCTATTCTCTCTGTAAATATCATTGCACCTATCATTACAGGACTACAAATGGGATTCTCAATTCCACATTACTTGATGGCTGTACACAACATGCCATTTATCTGGATCAGTGTCGTTGCCCTAGTTGTCATAACACAAAAACCAGCCGAAAGATTATCTCGTCGATTCTTAAAACAAGACTCATCATTTCGTTCTACAATGCTGATCAATACAATCTGTAATGTCTTACTTATGTCACTTGTTCTAACCATACTTTGTTCATGGATCGGTGCACGTAACATAACGATGGAACCCATCAATCATTTCTTTATCAAATGGCCTAGAAACTACGCAATTGCCCTAATTGTTGAAGCTCTGATTGCTCAACCACTTGCTCGTTTGGCCATGTCATTGATGCACCGTAATACAATTTCAGATTAAAAAAATAGCTGTTGTTAGCTGTCAAACTATTTTAATTTGACCACTACAACAGCTATTTCTTTCACTTTTATTATATTTTCTTTGTACCGACGTGAATCGCTGCCGATTTCATCATTAACTCTTTGGTCTTTATATCTTCAAAACCAGCATTTTGATACATTTCAACGAGTTGTGAAATACTGACAAATTTATTAACTGAATCATCCAGATATTGATATTCATCTTTCTTAGAAGCAAAAACTTTACCCATCATAGGCATCAACTTATTAAAATAAAGCTTCCAGCCTACTTTGATAACAGGTGTTTGCACTTTGAACGCTTCAAGACAAACGACTTGCCCACCTGGTTTTAAGACACGATATATTTCTTGTAGAACTTTGTTGGCATCTGGAACATTCCGTAGCCCAAAGCCAATAGTTACTACATCGAAACTTTCATCCCTAAACGTCAGATCCATAGCATCTCCTGCTAATAACTCAACGTTTTCAAGGCCTGATTGTCCTACTTTTGATTGACCGATCTTTAACATTTCTTGACTAAAGTCCATCCCAGAAACTCGAGCTAACGGGAATTGTTTACCCAATAAAATAGTCCAATCAGCCGTTCCACAACAAAGATCCAAAATGCGCTTAGGATGGTTGGTAATCATAGAAGTGGCCTTAACTCGCCATTTCTTATGCGTACCTAGACTCATGATAGAATTCATCTTGTCATAGTCAGTCGCAATCGTATTAAAGGTCTTTTTGACGTCGTTTTCCGAAACTTTATTAGTTAATGTCAAAATTACACCTCAATTATATGTTTAGTTAATGTGATTCATTCTTCCATAGTACAACATATATCTCTTACCTGTGGCAGAAATCTTGTATTTTGATACTCCGGCATTATCCGGTTGGATAATATTAGATATATCTGAAGCATTAGTTACGACTTTCATAAATGAACGACTAACGAATCCATGACAGACCACAAGGATCTTTTCGTCACCTTTTTTAGTCATATCAGACATGAAATCATCGACACGTTTGTACACATTAGAATATTCTTCACCATCTTTTGCATACTTTGTGTAGCCTGGTAATAGGAAGTGATTCTCGTCAAATACGTCGGGATATTTGGCTATCATTTCTGTTTCAGTTTTGCCATCCCAACTACCATAATCAGCTTCCAATAATCTATCATCAAATTTAATTTCATGAACATTTTGGTTCAAAATATCTGCTGTTTGTTTAGCTCTCAATAAAGAACTTGAGTAAACCTCATCAAACATATTAATATCAATATTTTTTTCAAGTTCTTCTACTTGTTCAACGCCCTTTTTATTTAAAGGCTTGTTAGTAGACATTCCATTAATCCGACCCTCATAATTTGTGTCGGTCTCTCCATGTCTTACAATGTACAATTCAACCATAAAAATTTTCTCCTCTGTTAGCGCTTTACATTCTACTATTAAGTATTCCATTCTTGCTGTATCTTTTCAACTCTATGTTGACTTATCTTTTCAATTCTATTATGATTAAGAAAATCAAATAGTCCTTTAACATTGGTCCCGTGAGGCTAAAAAGGTACACGTAAAAGTCTTTTATTTCGCATACACGGGATAGAGGACTATTTTTTTCTAAAAATAATTGGGGGAACAAATATGGATGCAAACGACAAGTCCTATAGAAATCCTGAGGCGGTCATTGACCTATATGAAAAGCCACCACTAAGCACTTGGTGGCTTTTATCACTACAGCACTTATTCTCAATGTTTGGAGCAACAGTTCTAGTACCGTTACTAATTGGATTAGATCCTGGTATTGCGTTATTTAGTTCTGGTATTGGTACAATTCTTCATATTCTAATTACCAAGGGTAGAATTCCTGCCTACATGAGTTCGAGTTTTTCATTCATCGTTCCAAGTATTGCTTTAATGAAAACAGCCGGATACGCCGGTGTTGCACAAGGTACTATCGCTGTTGGTCTTGTATATTTGATAGTCGCACTTTTGATTGCGTTTATTGGCTCTGATTGGATCGATAAGGCTCTACCACCAATCGTTGTTGGACCAATTATCATAGTTATCGGATTGTCAGTTGCTAGTAACGCCGCTGACAACGCCATGATGAACAATGGACATTATGACTTGAAATACTTCATTATTTCAATGATCACATTATTCTTAACAGTATTATTCAACATGTACTTCAAGGGATTTTGGAGTAACATTGCTATCTTACTCGGTATCGTTTGCGGTTATGGTATCTCTGTTGCATTTGGTATCGTTGATTTTTCACAGGTCATTTCTACACCTTGGTTCAAATTACCAAACTTCGAATTTCCATTCATTAGTTATACACCTAAAAAAATCTATTGGGATGCCATCTTGAGTTTTGCCCCAATTGCATTCGTTACAATGGCTGAACATCTGGGCCACATCATGGTTCTTGATGAATTAACACACAGAAACTTCTTCAAAAATCCCGGATTACATAGGACACTTGCCGGTGATGGTACAGCTTCAATCTTCGCCGGTTTGGTCGGTGGTCCTCCTATTACATCATACGGTGAAAATATCGGTGTTATGGCTGTTAATAAGATTTTCTCTGTTTACGTTATCGTAGGTGCTGCTATATTCGCTGCACTGTTCGGTTTTGTTGGTAAACTTAGCGCCTTGATCCAAACAATTCCCGGACCAGTTATTGGTGGTATCAGTTTTGTCTTGTTTGGTGTTATTGCATCTAGTGGATTGAAACTTCTTGTCGATAACAAAGTCGACTTTAATAAGAAACATAACTTGATGATTGCCTCTGTAATCTTAGTTATCGGTATCGGTAATGCCTACTTGAAAGTTGGAAGCTTCCAATTCACAGGTATCGGTGTTGCCACGATTGTCGGTATCGTATTGAACTTAATTCTCCCTAAAAAAGCTTTATCAGAATAATTATTATAATTCAGCAGATAGCCCAGCTATCTGCTTTTTTAGTTTCTTACCGATATCTGTATCCCCGACCGTTTTGCGCTTAGCTGATTGTTCAATAACACGCTTTGTGGAAACAACATCGGTCATATCGGCTATAGCCTTTTGACGTGTCGTGAATGGTTCATGAGTGACCAATTGTAATCCATATGAATTATAAAGTAGCGTGTATCCACCAATACCTGTGGTTTTGTGATATGGCTTGGACATCCCACCATCAATGACGAATATCTTACCATTTGCCATAATTGGTGAATGTCCTGATTTGACTGGTGTATGTCCATTTATTATGTGGCCAACTTTGGCATCCAGTGAGAATTCATTGAGTAATTTATCATCGAACCACTCTTCTTTACGCAATGAATAATACGGATTCTTTTTTTCGTGTTGTAATACTTTGTCATCAACAAAATAACGCTCAAACGTTGTCATAGTAGCTTTACCAAATAGTGGTGACAAGCTTCCTGTCCATAAATACCACAAAATATCTGAATTATAACAGTCATTTACTTGGGGATGGTCAAAGGCCTCACGTAAAGTTTTATCGAACAGATCAAATAACTCTTTACCAGAATACTTCTTGTCGCCAAGTTTAAGACTCAACATTTCACCAGCATCATCGACTGGAACACAGCCATGTAGTAAAAGGTTACCGTTATAACGAAGGTACATCGAACCATTTTTAACCATGTAATTCATATGTTTGTGTAACTTCTTCGAGTTAACGAATTGAGTTATCAAATCATCGACAACACTTGCTTCATCAGCTGTTAATTCATATGGTGAGGTTTTATCAACTAGTTGGAAGCACCCATTCATAACGCTGTAATTTTTATCAGAAATAGTTATATATTCTCTATCATCACTGAGTTTACCCAGCATTAGACGATTTGACATTTTAAATGACGGATTACGCTTAATTGCTTGTCCCTCTAGTTTGAATTGTATGATTGCAATCGCTTGTTGAACACAATTATTGCGTTGTTCTGCTTCAGGAGTGATTTTTGTGCCTGTATCAGACTTAGGATCAAATGATTGTTTGGGCTGATAATTCTTCAAAGCAAACTTCTCTAGCTTACTGAAGTCTATTCCATATGATTCACTCAAAATATCCAAATTATCGTATCTGGCACTTATCCTAACTAGATTAGCCATACAAAGTTTGGAACCAGATACACTTCCGATCCAAAGAATATCGTGATTACCCCATTGAAAGTCGATACTGCTACAGTTCTTCATTAAATGTTCTATTATTAGATCAGGATGTGGGCCACGGTCATAAACATCACCGATAATGTGTAAATGATCTACGACCAATTTTTGAATCGTGTGACATGTGGAGATAATGAACGCGTCTGCCATATTTAATCTAATGATACTATCCATGATTTCGGAATAATAAAGGTGCTTGGTCCCATCACTTAGATCAGCGTATAACAATTCTTCAGTTATATAGACAAAGTCACTATCCATCGCCTTTCTAACCTTGGAACGTGTGTATTTATTGGCTGTATACTGCAACATTTCGATCAAGTTATTAAAGGTAGTTATATACCACTGATTCAACTCATCATTACTTTTGAACTTAGTTTTGGTCTGTCTTAATATTTCTGAAGGATAATAAATCAAAAAGGCCAGTTTTTTTTGGCTATCATCAGTTAAGCGACCTGTAAACAATTCACTTATCTTTTGTTTGGTATTACCAGATCCATTGCGCACAATATGTGCGAACTCATCATATTCTCCATGAATATCACTGACAAAAGCCTCAGTTCCTTTCGGTAAATTCAAAATTGCTGAAAGATTAATAATTTCTGACTTAATTTCATTATCACTTGTGAATGTATTTTTCATAAAATTAGCTATACCTTTCGTATATAAATAGTCATCATTACTGTCACATATAAACAATTCGAACTATACCAAATTGTCGAACGTTTTACAAGAATCACAAAATCATTTGCGTTAAAATATTTATATGGAGGTATTAATATGACTTTAAATTTGGAATCCACAGTTACATTGAACAATGGTGTTCAAATGCCACAAGTTGGATTAGGTGTTTGGAAAGTAAATAACACTGGTGCTTCACAGTCCGTTCAATGGGCTATCAAGCATGGCTATAAGGCTATCGATACAGCAAAACAATATGATAACGAAAAAGGTGTTGGCTTAGGTCTTAAAAAAGCTCTCGCTGATAATAATATGAAACGTGAAGATATTTTCTTAACAACAAAGATTTTTAATGGTGATCAAGGATATGATTCAACACTCGAACAATTCAAGGGCCAACTGAAACGTCTTCAGACTGACTATGTCGATCTTTTATTGATCCACTGGCCAGTTGATGGAACATATCTAGAAACTTGGCGTGCCTTAGAAAAGATCTATCATGATGGTTATGCCCGTGCAATTGGTATTTCTAATTTCGATATTACCAAAATGAAGGATATCCTTCTTAACGCATCAGTTAAACCAGCTGTTAATCAAATGGAATTCAATCCACTTTGCCAAGAAGAAGATATCAAAGCATTCTGTGACAAACACAATATCTATCTTGAAGCATGGTCTCCACTTGGTGGTGGGGCTGTTCTTGGCGATACACGTTTGAAAAAAATCGCTGATAAATATAATAAGTCAGTTGCACAAGTTATCTTGCGTTGGGACTTACAACGTGGAATCATTACAATTCCTAAGTCAGTTCACGAAGCACGTATCATTCAAAATGCCGATATCTACGACTTTGAATTGGATGATAAAGACGTTGCTGAAATCAATGGATTTGACGAAGACAAACGTAGTATTTGGTATGGTGGCTTCTTCTGGCATGGCAATCCGGATGGATATAAAGATGAAGTTGACGTTTGGGACGATTAATTTGTTTTAAGTAAAAGAAATAGAGTTTTCTTGATTTCTTACTCAAACTTGCGGTGCAAACGCGAGCCAAACCACAATTTCTTCCGCTTGGTTAAAAATAAGGTCTTCACTTTCGTGAAGGCCTATTTTTACGCCAATGCTCGGAAATTCCCGTGGTTTGGCTCTCTCTATTTAATTTTAACTTCTTCGGCATGATTATTACGATTTAGGATTCCTTCTGCAAAAGTAATTGATTCCTCATTATCTATCAACATTCCACTAAGATATGAGTTCTCAATCAAATTAACAAATTTATTTGTTCCAGAAGCCAATCCAACGTTGGCCCAGATATTGGTGTCAATTAGGTTATCACCAACGATAGCGATGCTTTGAATTGCATCCAGTTCATCCTTTTTTAGATACTTTTCACGTCCGTTTATTTCCACGGTGGAAATAGCGCCATATCTCAAATTATAGGTTTCAAGTGAAGTTCCAAGTTCCCATTCAAAGTCTGTAGAAGGTCTAACGGCAAATTTAGTATCACCATCACCTTCAAGTGAGATTCCGACAATGTTGTCATAATCAAACAATGGGACTAAGAATTTATCAAAGGCACGCTCGATCGTATAACTCTTGATCAGTCTGGTAGGATCTCCATTGAAATAAACATCAAATGATCCATTGCTAAGTTCTCCGATGATAACAGTCTTAGAATAAACTGACTCAAATACTTCAGAGTTCAATAATGGTTCTCTATTTCCACGTTGAAACTTTGATACCAAGGAATTCTCTCTAAAAGGTGAAAATTTCAAGTCCATTTGTTCTAAGTAACGATTCATTCTCTCGTACGTATCGATCATAATATTATCTGCTTGGGAATCACTGTTTTTAAGTGCAATGCGAATAGTGAACGGTATATTCATACTATTGATTGTTTTGTTTAAAAATTTAATCATAGACAATTACTCCTTTATTCAGATTAGTTTTAGTATTTAAATTTTAAGTTTTAATGTGAGTCTATCTCAACTCACAATTCTATTGTAATGAAATTATGTGAATAAAATATGACATAACTCTGAAATTTCATAAGCTTTTACAGAAAAAAATCTCCCAAGAACTTATTCTTGAGAGACTTTCATTTTAGAAATATTTTTTTGGTACTAAAAGATCCATCTCGGAAGTTGATTGTTCCCAACTTTCCATCTACCAACATACCTGTTAAACAAGCACTATCAATTAACTCTGGGAATCTTTTCGTTCCCGCAGAGATACCGGCATTGGCCCAAACAACGGAATCCATCATATCATCACTGAGTATTGTAACTTGTTCCATTTGGCCAACTTGGCTTCTAGGGACACGTTCAAAGTTGAAATTATTGACTGTTGCTACTGACCCACTTTGCATATAGTAAGTAGTCAGTATTTTCTCATCCGATCCAGGCTTCAAAATATTGACACTCCAACGATAATCAGATCCACGACGTGTCTCCATCTTGATATCCTCACCACTTTTTAGTGAGATACCTTCAATATCTAATTCATTAAGTAACGGCTTCAAATATGCATCAAAGACTTCTTCCATTGCCCAACTTTTGACCAGGCCAGTTGGATCATACTTGCCATTGAAGTAGGCACTGAAATAATGCTGTGTCATTTGTTCAGCACCAATAGTCTTGTCATATACCATTTGAAATGGCTCTGAGTTGATTAGAGGACTCTGATCACCTTGTTGAAATTTTGATACCAGTGAGTCTTTCTTTTCAATCGAGAATTCATCATCTATTTGATGTAAGTCGATCTCGATATGGTGCTTAGCCTTATCTAAGTCCTGTTGGATTGATCCATCCGGATTTGTGGTGGCCATAACAATATTAAAAGTGGTATTCATTTGTTTGATTGCTGAAGTTAGGTAGTAGTATTTAGTTTCATCGTCCATATATAGTTCTCCTTATGGTGTATTTATATCGCTAAGATATATTGTTTTCATATGATAAGAAGAATTATAGATGGTGAATGTGAATAAAATGTGATGTGAATTTGTTTATAATTTGAAAAATGAGTGAACATGAAAAAGGGATTCAGTCTTCACTCACGTGACTACTAAATCCCTTTAATTTGAAAATATTATTTTATTTTGTAGTATCAACAATATTCTTAGGTGTTTCACCGTCAATCAAGGCCTTATTTGAATCAAAAGCAACAGTTATCATGTTATGAACGGCTGTTTCTGTATAAAAAGCATTATGTGGCGTGATAATGACATTGATACGTTCTGCCAAGTTCTTGATCTGTGGGTTTGGCAAATTATCAATACTACCCCACTTCTTACCAAATACAGAGTTCTCGTTATCCAAGACATCTAATCCAGCAGCACCAATTTTGCCGCTGTCTAATCCTGCAATCAATGCATCTGTATCAATCAACTCACCACGAGCACAGTTAACAATGAAAACACCATCTTTCATTTGTGCAATGGCATCTTTATTGATCATGTATTTGTTGCTATCAAATAACGGAACGTGCAATGTAATGATATCTGATTGCTTGTAAACTTCCTCAAGGGTATCAACGTACAGTCCTTGTTTCTCAATATCATCGTTATGATATACATCATAAGCAACAACCTTTGCACCGAATCCTTGCAATATTTTGATAACTACCCGGCCAATATGGCCAGTTCCAATTACACCTATAGTTTGTTCACGATATTCTCTACCAATCGTTGGTGCCCAAGTAAAGTCTCCATTATCAAACTTAACGTCAACTTCTGGAACACGACGTAACAGTCTTCCCATTAATAAAACGGTATGTTCAGCAATGGCATTGGGTGAATAAACTGGAACATTAGTTAACTTCATACCAAAATCATTTAAGTCTTTGAATTCAAAATTATCGAATCCCACATTACGAATAGAAATGGACTTAATACCAAATTCCTTCAATTGCTCTAGTGCTCCACGCTCATATGGTGTTGTTTGTAGTGTCACGACACCATTTGATCCCTTTGCCAACTTAGCTGTATCTGGTGTTAAAGTATCGCCAGTATAACCAACCTCAATCTCAGGATTTGCGGCTTCCCACTTCTTCAATGATGATAATTCATCGTCGCGAATTCCGTAAGCAAAAATTTTCATAATTTGTCATTCTCCTTTATTATTAGTCTCCATCTGTATCATATCTGTTTAAGATGTAGATAGCAAAGACAACGATAACTGCACCGATAATTTCGGGAATATTGACACTATATGATAGGAATATGACACTTAGTACAAGTGTGGTAAATGGTTGTACTGCATCTGTGATACTAATAGTTGCGGCCGTTGTATATTTTGTACTGAAGACCATTAACAAGAATGCGACCACGTTACTCAAAAGAATCACCGTTATAACGCCAATCAATGACTTGGTTGATAAATGTGGTGGATTGATCCATATTGGCGTGAAGAAATTAGAAAACACACCAGCAATCAACATTCCCCAACCGGTAACTAATAATCCATTATGCTTAGCAATCAAGCGTTGTGGGATAACAATATACAAAGCGGCCGTTACACCACTTCCAACTCCCCAAAGTACTGATGAGAATGGAATCGATAAGTGAGATATGTCTCCTCTTGTGATCAATAGCACTACACCAATCAATGCTAACGCAAATGAGATAATGTCTATTCTCAAAACTCTCTTGTGACTAAATACTATTGCACCCACCATAATGAACAGTGGTGATAGATACTGCAAAATTGTAGCGGTAGATGAATTACCTGTTTGAATTGCATAAAAAAATGTATACATATTAGCGAATAAACCAAAAATCGAAAAGGCAACTAATGTAAGAGTATCCTTCCATGATTTGAAAATTGAAAAGAATTCCTTTTTCGGTAATATGAACAACGCAACAACCAAAAGAATGACCCCGGCAACTAAAGTTCTAGTTCCAACAAACCACATGGCAGGGATATTTGCATCCTTTGCGACGATTTGCTGAACAGCACCTGAAATACCCCAAGTAACTGATGCAAGGAAGGCTAAGAGAAAACCTTTGCGCAAAGTTTTCTTAGCTATTTGCTTACTTTCTTCCATTGATATTTTCCTCCTGAAAATGTAAAAAGCATTAATAGAATTATTATACAGTTTAGTAAATGAAAAAGCTTGAAAAAAAACTCGCGATTAAAATCATCGCGAGTTAATTAATTCTATAAATTCTTATCCATATCAAATGTTAGTTTTGATAATGTGATTCCTTTTGTATAAAGTTGACCGAAGAATTCATGTGACTTATCAGCCATTTCTTTAACAACCTTTTGGTTTCTATCAGTTAAGAATTGTACAAGTTCTTCGCCTGAATAATTCTTAGCCAACTTATCAGTTTCAGCAACACTCATCTTAAGGTCTTGTCTGATTTCTGTAAGGAAGTCAATGTCAGATTGAATGAACTCTGAATAATGTGATTCAATTAGAACTGACAAAGCGTTGTACATCCAGTAAGCATCTTTGAAGTTGAACTTTAATGATGCATCTTTAAAGCTATCATCAGTATCATTCATATTTGTATAGAATGGGATATATGGTGTATATGTTGGGAATCCAATACATAACCACATAATAGCTGAGAACTCTTTAGGAACATCATTTCTTATTTGAAGAACATGTGAGTTTTGTGTTCTATTCAAGCCAATTGGACGATAACGATACTTGTCATCATCTGATGCATCTGTACTGAATGGGTCAAATGGTGTTTCGTTGTAGTGTGAACCAAGGACATATTCAATATCATCAACAGAGATCTTGTGTTCTGTTTTCATGATAAATGGCAATTCGCCATCTTCTGGATCTTGTTCGATCTCTGGATTGAAGAACTTTTGACCAAACCAAACACGTGGTGTGTTGTAGTGTCTGTCCTTCATATTGTCTGTACCAAATATATGACGGAAATTAAATCCAGTCTTATCTGTGTTCAAGTGATTTGATTCAACGAATTCTTGAATATTATCTGACCACATGAATTGGGCAGAATCGTTAAAGTCAACTTGTTGAATTGAGACACGGTTAGCACAAACGGCATAACTATCATCAGGTATTCTTTGAGCTACCCATTGGTGACCTGTAACGATTTCCATGTACCAAACATCATCTTTATCACTGAATAATACAGAATTACCAGCTGGTGAACCGAATTGTTTGATCAAATCACCAGTACGTTTTACAGCGGCTTTAGCTGAATCAACAAATGGTAGGACCATACGAACTATAACATCTTCATCCATACCATCTTTCACTAGTGGATCAACTGCTAATGCACGTTCGTTACCATATGTACTCTCAGTGGCAGACATAGCGACGTTAGCACCATTAATCCCACTTTCATCGTAGTAACCAAATTGTTTGTAATCTACGTTAGGAACGGCTGGCCATTTATAGTTATCTTCTGGGATCTCTGCTTCAAAGCCGTTAAGCCATGATTTAACAATACGTCCCTTTTCTCCTTTAACAGCCTTGTTCAATACAAAGCTATGTGGTGCGACTGCAAAAAATGTATCGTCATTTCTAGCAATCATAGTAGAACCGTCCATGCTGGCATTCTTACCAACTAAGATAGTTGTACAAGCATCATCCAAATGATTTTTCTTCATTATTGTGAAATCCTCCTAATTAATACTAGTTTATATTTTATCATAATTGAAAACGGTTATCATTTACGAGTTGCTTCCATTTATTTCCGAATTAGTGATATAATTTTTAAAGTAAAGTTATAAAAAGAATAGCAAATCACGAACTAAAACGTTTGTAGTAGGATTTTAGTTCGTTGTGAATTGGCTATTTTCATAAATATATCGGGGAAGGTACAAAATGGACTTAAAAATGCACGATTCTGAAGATTCATTCTTCAAGAATCTACTACTAGGATTTCAACATTTGCTGGCCATGTATTCAGGGGATATTTTGATCCCTATCTTACTTGGTGCAGCATTGAATTTTTCTGCCACACAAATGACATACTTGATTTCAGTAGATATCTTCATGTGTGGTGTAGCCACATTGCTACAAATCAAGCGTACACCACTTACTGGTATTGGATTACCAGTCGTTCTTGGCTCCGCGGTTGAATATGTAACGCCGTTACAAAATATTGGTCAACATTTTGGCCTTGGATATATGTATGGTGGAATTATTGCTGCTGGTATTTTTATCTTATTAATATCAAAGGTATTCTCAAAATTAAAGAGATTCTTCCCTCCAATAGTTACTGGTTCTTTGATCACACTGATTGGATTCACATTGATCCCAGTGGCTTTCCAAAATATCGGTGGTGGTGATGCCACTGCTAAGAGTTTCGGTGATCCTACTGACTTGTTACTAGGATTTGGTACTGCACTTCTTATTATAGTTATTAATATCTGGGGTAGAGGTTTTATAAAACAGATTTCAATCCTTATCGGTATCGTTGCTGGTACCATTGCCGCCATTGCCATGGGTACTATGGGATTTTCTAGCGTTCATAACGCTCACTGGTTCCAATTACCACAACCATTTTACTTCGCTACTCCAAAGTTTGAATGGTCATCTATCGTTATTATGTTACTAGCATCATTAACTTGTATGATTGAATCAACCGGTGTCTACTATGCTTTGTCAGAGATCACACACCGTGAACTGGATGAAACAGACCTACAACATGGTTATGCTTCCGAAGGTATCGCCGCTATTTTAGGTGGTATCTTCAATACATTCCCATATTCAACTTTCTCACAAAATGTGGCTATCGTTGAATTATCAGGTATCAAAAAGAACAAACCAGTTTATTTCTCGGCATTCTTATTGATCCTTTTGGGATTGATTCCAAAAGTTGGTGCTATCGCCACATTGATCCCAACGTCTGTACTTGGTGGCGCTATGCTGATCATGTTTGGTACCGTTGGTGCCGAAGGAATCAAGATGTTAACTAAGGTTGAAATGAGTAGTAACAACCTCTTGATCATGGCCGTTGCCATTGGTCTTGGATTAGGTGTTACCGTTCAACCTACACTTTTGCACTTCTTACCTTCAACATTACAAACGATCCTAAACAACGGTTTAGTTGTTGGTAGTTTTTCAGCCATTATCTTAAATATAATTTTGAATCCTAATACAAAAAAATAACTTCGTTTCTACTCAAGTTTGCAGTAAAAACGCGTGCCAAAACACAATTTTCTCCGTCTAATAAAAAGAAATCGATACTTACTTACGTAATTATCGGTTTCTTTTGCATTATACTCGAAAACTGAACGTGTTTTTCACGCTCTTTTTTTTTGCCCAAGAAAATTGGTTATTAAAGCCCAAATTGCAGGAATAAGATATAGTGGACTAACGATTCCAGCCAATAATAAGATAAACGACCACAATCCACTACCATCATGCATCCTCTTGATTGCAAGACCAATGACTACTTGAATTGCTATATATCCAACAACTAATACTAATCCGGCAATCATCAAGAAAGGTGTTCGTGGTAAATAATAAATCATAGAATAATTATTAAAAATTCGTATGATATCAAAAATTACAGCACCATTGACAATAATCATAATTTGCCACGCCAATAGTTGTGGTAGCGTATTTTTATTTTTCATAGCAATCTCCTTTTTCCTACACTACAGAATATCATAGTTACTATTTTTTAACTTGAAACAAATTTGCCTCTTTTATTTTCAGAAATTAGAGTTACACTTAATAACACAGTTTATTAGAGAATAATTAATCTTCTAATATAATTCAAAGAAAGAGGGATCTGTTATGAAAATTTATGTATTTGGCGTTCGTGGAGATGAAGAAGCACCACTAAAAAAGTGGGCCTCAGAAAATCCAGACGTTAGTATAGATTATACGACTGATATCTTGACTTCCGAAACTGCAGATAATGCAAAGGGTTTTGACGGCGTTTGTTCCGTTCAACGTGAGCCATATTCCAGAGAAGCATTAAAGAAGCTGCATGATTTTGGAATCAGTAAGTTATCAGTTAGAAACGTTGGTACTGATGGATTTGATTATAAGGACCTCAATGACTTCTCATTTACATTGACCAATGTTCCCGTCTATTCGCCTAATGCCATTGCCGAACACGCATCTTTTCTAGTTGGACGCCTGCTTAGACGTGTGCCAGAATTCGATAAGAAATTTGAAAATGGTAATTTCAAATGGGCCCCTACTATTGGTACTGAGATCAGCGGTAAAACCGTTGGTGTCATTGGTACCGGACATATCGGTAGTGTCTTTGCTCGAATTATGCAATTTGGTTATGGTGCCAAAGTGATTGCTTATGACATCGACCCCAATCCTGCCCTTGAAAACCTCGGCATCTACGTGGATTCACTGGATGAATTGTTGGAACAAGCTGATATTATCTCCTTGCATACTCCACTGGAACCACAAGATTATCACATGATCGATGCTGATGCTATTTCCAAAATGAAGCAAGGCTCATACATCATCAACTGTGCTCGTGGTGGACTAGTCGACTCTCAAGCCTTAATTGACGGATTAGATTCTGGTAAGATTGCTGGTGCCGGACTAGACGTTTTGGATAATGAAAATGGTATCTTCCAAAAAGACTTTGGCAGTATCGACGCTGTTCCTAATGAAAAATTCAAGAATCTAGCTAAACGTGATAATGTCATTATCACCCCACATACCGCCTTTTATACTAAAAAGGCCGTACATAACATGGTCTACGAAGCAATGGACACTCAAAAGGCCTTGTTAAGTGGAGAAATCACCAAAAATATTGTTGATACTAAAGAATTTGCAAAAACCGTTTGACAAAGTATTGAACCAGGTGTAACTTATTCACCAATAAATGATTAGAAGTTATTTAATCTTATTAGACGTTGAAGAGAAGAGTAGATTAACGAGTAGTTTGAATAGTGACCGTTAGATAGTGAAAAGACGGAGCAAAAGTTGATCGAAGATGAGCTTGGAGTCTTACCTAGGTGAAAGCCAAAGGTACGCAAGGATGCGATATCATCCCGGACATGTTAGTGTCGTTGAGGTATTTTGGGTAATCAAAATACGAATTAGGGTGGTACCACGGTAATCGTCCCTACATTACAGAGTAATTCTGTGTATGTAGGGACGATTTTTTTTATTTTAAATTTAAAAATTCTCAGGAGGAAAATATTATGACAAAAACACAAACAAAAATCGGTTTTCAACACGTTGGTAGTTTTTTGAGACCAGATGTATTAAAACAAGCTAGAAAAGACTTCGAAGACAAAAAAATAGATCAAACAACCTTGTCTGAAGTTGAAGATGAAGCAATCAGGGATTTGGTTACTAAACAAAAGAACGCTGGATTAGATTATGTTACCGATGGTGAATTCAGACGATCATATTGGCATCTTGATTTCTTCTGGGGATTTGAAGGTGTCGGACATACTGAAGCTGATGAAGGATATGACTTTTCAAGAGGTAGATCACGAAATGACACTGCCGTCCTAACTGATAAAATCAGCTTCAACAAAGATACTCACCCATTCATCCAGCACTTCAAGTTTCTCAAGTCAGTCACTGACGATATCGGTGGTGTCCTTCCTAAACAAACGATTCCAGCTCCCGCACAATTGTATCGTGAGTTGACTCGTGACAAGAACGAAGATGCTCTCAAGCGTATCTATCCTAACGAAGAAGATCTATATGCCGATGTAGAAAAAGCTTATCACGATGCACTTCTAGCCTTTTACGAAGAAGGTGCACGTGTGATTCAATTGGACGATTGTTCTTGGGGTAGATTGTTGGACAAGAAATTTGTCGCAACTCCTGAGGGTAAAAAGCTAGTGGATGGACGTGTTCAAGATATTTATTTGGAACTAAATAATGGCGCTATAAAAGATCTACCTGATGATTTAACGATCAACACTCACATTTGTCGTGGTAACTTCCACTCTGACTTTCTTTTCTCCGGTGGTTATGGTCCTGTTGCTGACAATCTCTTTGGAAAAGAAAATGTTGACACTTATTTCTTGGAATATGATTCCAAGCGTTCTGGTGGTTTTGAACCTCTAGCTAAAGTATCTGGTGACAAACGTGTAGTTCTTGGTCTGATCACTTCTAAAACAGGTGAATTAGAAGACCGTCAAAGTATCATTGATAGGATCAAAGAAGCCAGTCAGTATCTTCCATTAGATAGATTATGGCTATCAACTCAATGTGGCTTCGCTTCTACTGAAGAAGGTAACGTTATTACAGATGAACAACAATGGGCAAAACTTGCCTTGGTAAAATCAATTCAAACAGAAATTTGGGGTAAATAATTATGACAAAAACAACAACTAAAATCGGATTCCAACATGTAGGAAGCTTCTTAAGACCAGATGTTTTGAAACAAGCTAGAAAGGATCTCGCAAATGGTACGATTGATCAAAGCGAGTTAACTGACATTGAAGACGAATCCATTCGTGATCTAGTTTCTAAAGAAAAGAATGCTGGACTAGACTATGTTACTGATGGTGAATTCCGTCGTTCATATTGGCACCTAGACTTTTTCTGGGGCTTTGAAGGAATCGACCATATTCATTATGGTAAAGGCTACAACTTCGCCCATGAAGAGACACGTGACGACACGGCTATCTTATCTGGTAAAATCAAATTCAATGCCAATACACATCCCTTTATCAAACACTTCCAGTTCCTGAAGTCAGTTACCGATGACCTGGGTGGTGTAATCCCTAAGCAAACTATCCCAGCCCCTGCTCAACTCTACATTGAACTAGTTCGTGGGACCAATGCTGACAAGATAAAGGAGTTTTACGATACTGATGAGGATTTATATAAAGATATCAAAAAAGCTTATCACGACGCTATTTTGGCCTTCTACGACGAAGGTGCACGTGTCATTCAACTAGATGATTGTTCATGGGGCTTGTTCCTTGACGCAGGCTTCTTAGCTACTCCAGATGGTAAGGCTTATGCAAACTCTGGTATCCAAGATATTTTACTAGATTTGAATAACGGTGCTATTGAGGATTTGCCAGATGATTTAACGATCAATACACATATCTGCCGTGGTAATTATCACTCTGACTTTGCCTTTGCTGGTGGATATGGTCCTGTTGCTGATACAGTCTTTGCCAAGGAGAATGTTGATACTTATTTCCTAGAATATGATTCAACTAGAGCCGGTAATTTTGAGCCACTTGCCAAGGTATCTGGTGACAAACGTGTGGTTCTTGGCTTGATTACTACTAAATCAGGTGACCTTGAAGATCGTCAAGTGATTATTGATCGTATCAAAGAAGCCAGCCAATATCTTCCTTTGGACAGACTATGGCTATCAACTCAATGTGGCTTTGCTTCTACTGAAGAAGGTAATGTTTTAACTGAGCAACAAGAATGGGACAAGCTTGCTCTTGTTAAATCTATTCAAGAAGAAGTTTGGGGTTGATTTAAATATATGTAAACGTTTCCGAAAAGAGTTATAATGGGTTTGTAAAGAAATTCATTAGATTGTTGGAGGTGTTGATCATGCTAGATATTATTGCTGATATTTTCAACAAAATTGTAGACTATACAATCAACTTCGATTGGTGGGGACTTAAGTAGCTTACGATTTTGTAAGAAGAATGTAAGTGAAACAAATGTAGAATTTACCAAAAAAACTTTAGTATATTTCTCAGGAGGTAAGGATAAATGAGAAGTCTACTAAAGTTTTTATTATTATCAGCTACTATTATAGGATTGGCGTACGTTGGGGCCTGTGCGTACACTAGGGACCGTACGGACCAATTTTCCCAGGCACTGGGACAATACAACTTCTTGGTCAAAAAAGAAGCACGCTACGTAAAAATCGATAATGCCAAAGGTCGTGATGAAGATGGCTATGGCAACTACAATTATAATCTGGCTAGTTACGATGCAGATGGTGATGAGCACCCTATCCAGTTCACAGGGATGGGCAAATTAAAACAAGATCATTACTTAGAAGTAACTACTAAAGGTGCTTATGTTTATACTTACAAAGAAGTTTTCAAAAAAGATATGCCCAATAATGTTTACGATAAATTAAATAATTAGAGATTTGTATGAAAAAATGCCTTGGCAGTCACTTTCGTGATAACTAAGACATTTTTTTTGAAATTATTCGAAAAAAAAAGCCAACAAAATTTAATTTGTTAGCAAAACCGCTATTATTTAGCAGCTTTTTCATCACGACTCTTAAGGAATTCTTTAACGGCTTGAGTTTTTGCCATGCGTTCTTCACCGTTCTTAGAGTTAACGGGACGGCGGTGGCCTGTATAGCCTTTATGTGTATTTTGTGACATCTAAATCCCTCCTCCCTTTTCTAGTATTGTCTTATTATTCAACCCTATTATTGTAAAGGAATCTGTCAAATTATTCAACAACTAATTTATATTATATTTTGATTTAAAAAAAGGCCAATCGATATATGCTCGATCAGCCAAAGAAAACCGTATCAATTGTTTTCATTTAATTTATAATTTTAACCTAAATCATTTTCAGTTTCTAGTTTGCTCGCTTTATTAGTTGATTCTTGTCTATCTTTCTTTTCAACGTAATCTTTAGAATGTACGCGGAATGCTAATAAGAATCCTAAGACGGCCAATACTAATGTAAAGGCGAATCCATAGTGAGCACCATTTGTGAATGCTAGTGAAGTTGAGTGTCCACCATTAGCGAAGTAGCTGTTTTGACCAGCACTCAACAATAGTGTAGCGACACCTGTAGCTACGGCACCAATAACTTGTTGGAAAGTATTGATGATAGCTGAACCATCGGCTGATTGATATTCATTCAATGAATTCAATCCATAAGTTTGTGATGGTGACATTGCTAGTGGCACACCGATCATAAGAACGATATGGGCAGCAATGATATAACCTAGTGAACTGTTCTGATTACTAAATAAGAACATAACAGCACCAATTGCTGAAACTAAGAAACCAAGACGTGCCAACCATTTTGCACCGATACTATCGTATGCACGACCAGCACCAAATGATACAGCAGCATTAATAATACCACCTGGTAACATAACAACTCCTGTTAATGCAACTGCTACTCCAAGTCCATTTTGTAGGTACATTGGTAGTATATACATAGCAGACAATGTAATACCAAAGTTAAGCATAACAAGCACTGAACCAGTAACGAATTCAGGTCTACGTAATACGGCAAAGTCCAAAGTTGGAGTCTTTGCTTTCAATTGTTGTCTGATATAAACAACTAATAAAATTACACCCGCAATTAATGAAACAATTGCGACTGGAACATTACTACTTAAATAACTAACACCAAAGACGATTAAGCCAAAACTGATTGTTGAAAGGAAAATAGCTAGCCAATCAACAGCTGGTTTAGTTACTTCGAAGACATTTGTTAGATTCTTTTCCATAAATACTAATGCTATTAATAGGAAGACAATGAATGAAACAAAGATCCATCTCCATGAAGCTACACCTAAGATAATACCGGAGATTGTTGGTCCGATAGCTGGTGCAAACATGATAACAAGTGCTGCAGCACCAAGAGCGGCACCTAGCTTGTTAGGTGGGAAAATTCTCATAGCAATTGAGAACATTAATGGCAAAATCAACCCTGTAGCGATACCTTGGATCATACGGCCAATTAATAAAATAGCGAAACTTGGTGCAATCGCTGCAATAATTGATCCGATAATGAAGTCAAGTATTCCGAAACGAACTAATCCCCTAGTTGAGAAATGTTTAGTTAATAAACTTGAAAGTGGTAGGACGATGGCAATGACAAGCATATAGCCTGTAACTAACCATTGTGCTGTACCAGTTTCGATAGAAAAAGCTTTCATAATAGATGGAAGAGCAATATTTAATGATGTTTCACTAAACATTCCTACGAATCCACCGATCAAAACACCCATTAAAGCCAAATATGGATGCTCTGGTTTTGTATTGATTTGAGATTTACTCATAGTTACCTCCGTTTTTGTTGCAACAGTGGATTAATATACCAGAAAAAAAAAGTTTTCGTAAGTTTTTTCTGAAAATTTTTTTATTTGTTTACAAAAATTGGCATAATTTCGTTGTATATAGAGGTAGGAATGCGGTTTCTTGTTATGAAAAAAATATCGATTGAGAAAATTTTGATTTCTCAACCGATATTTTTTTAATAAGCCTTATCTATTAATGGAACGAGCCATTCTTTGAATAGCATGACGTTCACCACGAATAGCTTTACTTAGTGCATAGATATTATCAATTGGTGATTGAATTCCCCATGCAGCGTCTCCGATATGTTGAATATCAACACCAATAATCTTATTTCTAATGGCGATATTCTCGATATAGCTTGCACCAGAACCTTCTTGACTAGTACCGATTGTACTCATTACCAGAGCATTTTTGCTATGAGCTAATTTAACGATTTCTTTCAACTCTGCATCATCTAACTCTGGAACTGTACCAACTGCAGGAACCAAAATAACATCAGCACCAGCTTCCAAGAAGCTTTCAGTTGCCTCTTTACTTACGACTGGCTCATTAACACCGGCACCATGCATCTTACCAGCGATGACTAGGCCTTTGAAATTAGCCTTTGCAACCTTGATATTGGCTGCAATTTGAGCATTTGTCACACCAGTTCCTGGATTACCAGTTAAAACAACAAAGTTGAATCCTAATTTAGCGACCTCTTTAATGGTCTTCTCACTGGCCATTCTGCCTTCAGGAATAATCAATCTATCTTCTGACATATCGGCATTAGGATCAACGGGTTCAAGGTTAACACCAATAGGTCTTCCAACTAATTTTTGCAATTTTTTAATACTTTGTCCATCATGATGTGCTTTAGCTGTTGCTAGAGTGCCTTCACCCTCATATAATCCCAATATCAATGGGTTCAAAACATCTAAGCCGTTTAACAGAATCAAATCTGCACCAAAGGCTGCCGCAATTTCTGAAGTTGTTAATCCATCTAGTGCTTCGTGGCCAACGACGTTTTCGCTTAAAACGACACGACCTTCACTGGCTTTGATACTTTGCTTTAATTCTTGGCCGTTCATTGCTAAGACTTCACTTGTATTTGCACTAATTAATCTTTTTACCATACTTGGTTCTCTCCTTGATTGTTTTTTTCTTAAACTGGTTACAATAACTGATTGTGTTAACTTTATTATCCACTAATTTCATTAAGTTAAAATGCATGTTAAGGCGCTGTTTATTTTTGTTTCCTAAACGAGCTGCGCAAAGCAACTTCCTGTGCTTACTACGATTAACGATTGCGTCAACTTCGTTGCCACTATCATTAACCTAGGTAATGCTCAGAAGTTAACCGCTTTGCTCCGCTCTCTATTTTTGCGCAAAGCAACTTCCTGTGCTTACTACGATTAATAATTGCGTCAACTTCGTTGCCACTATCATTAATCTAGGTAATGCTCAGAAGTTAACCGCTTTGCTCCGCTCTCTCTAGATTTCTCCAGCTTCTTCAAGCTTTTGTTGTTTATTCAATGTGTACATGAATGGGAAGTAGATAATTACATCTAATACGACATTGACTAATTGTAATACTGAACCTGTCCAACTATTTGTTGCTAAAAATCCAGAAATAACTGGAGGCATTGTCCAAGGTACAACGGCTCCTATTGGTAATGGAACGATTCCTGTCTTCATGGCAAAATATGTTGTGATTGCATTGACGATTGGAGCTAATACGAAGGCGATTACTAGTGTTGTATTCAAAACAACTGGTAGACCAAACATTGTTGGTTCGTTGATATTGAATAATCCTGGTGTAATTGTCAATGGTGCTAGGATCGTGGCTTGTTTACTGGCTTGGTGTGTAATTACTAAAATACCGATACATAATACCAATCCGATTGTGGCACCGCCACCACCCATATATACAAAGTTATCAATAAATGGTTGTGTAATAATGTGTCCACCATGTGCAAGATCAAGGTTACCAGCCTTGAACAATAGACGGTTGGCATCAGTATTCATCAGCCAAATTGGTTGAATGATTGGATTGATGATGTTCCCACCATGGATACCAACAAACCAGAACAAACTGTTAAGCATAATAGCTACAACTGTCCCGCCTAATGTATCTCCTAATAAACCTAGTGGTTTCGACAAAATATTTAATAATAGTTCATGGGCATTACCGATTCCTGTCCATTCAAGAACTGCATAGATCAAACCGAAAAACATAATAATAACGGCACCTGGAATTAAGGCGCTGAATGACTTAGAAACGGCCGGTGGAACTGTTTCCGGCATCTTAATTTGAATATCGTGATTAATAAACCATTGGAACACATATCCTGTGATCAAACCTATAATAAGTGCGATAAATAAACCTTTACTACCTAAGTATCCATAAGGCATACCTTCTAGCGGAACTTTGTCCCCACTCATAATACTTGGTGTAAGTACGAAGAATGATGAAACAGCAATAACACCAGCTGATTTACCATCAGTCTTATATTGCTCAGCATAACTCGATGCAATACCAAATGCACCAATCACACCTAATAGTCCAAATGAACCATTAGTGATTTTGTTGAACACATCAGCAACAGATACACCATGCGAACTTGTAGCTGCAATCCAATTTGTCCATGCGGTTATTGGTAAACTTCCTAAAATAAGAAATACCGAACCAACAATGATCAGTGGCATTGATAACGCTATACCATCACGAATGGCAATCAGTGGTTTAAATCCACCAATTTTAACAGCAACAGGCATCAATTTTTTCTCAACGAATTCACTGATTCCTGAGTTTTTTTCCTTTGACATAGATCTCACTCCCTCAACTAGTTTTGTAATCGATTACAGCTGAAGTGTAGCATTGCGGTATAGTCCCATTCAAGAAGTAAATATAAATTTATTGATTTTTGATATATTTATAATGCTTACAATCCCGTAATTTGGGTATCGAATTGATATTATTTTTTTTATTAAATTTATTTTCTAATTTATAGTTATCTCACTATTCGTGATTAATTTGAACCATAAAGTGATGAATTGAATTCAGGCAAATAATCTAACATCGAGCAAAACTTTTATTAGAAAATTCTTCACTTTTCTAATGTATCGCTGTATTATTAGAACAATATTAACAATAAGAAAGGCGAACATTATAACTTTCGAGTTTTAATTTGTTCGCTAGAGGCAAAATTATATGGAATATCTCAAATTAATCGGCATTGTAATCATTATATTAGGTTTTGCCCTCCATTTTGATACATTGGCCGTTGTTATTACAGCAGCTTTGGCAACTGGATTGGCATCTGGAATGTCAATTACTCACTTGCTTTCATTACTCGGACAAGGATTCATGGACAATAGAATGGTCTCACTTTTCCTAATAACTCTTCCAATGATTGGAGTCGTTGAAAGACATGGCTTAAAGCAAGCTGCAGTAAACGGAATATCCAAACTCAAGCACCTTTCACCGGGTAAAATTTTGAATCTTTATCTAGCTATCAGAGAGATAACTTGTGCCTTTGGTATTGCACTGTCTGGTCAAGTTCAGTTCATTCGTCCCTTGATTAATCCTATGGCACAAGCTTCTGCCAGTGTTAAAGGAGCTTTATCTCCAAAAAAGGTCGATTTGATAAAGGGCCAGTCAGCCGCAATTGATAATATTGGTAACTTTTATGCCCAAAACCTCTTCATTGCATCCAGTGGCGTATTGTTGATGTCTAGCACGATGAAATCCCTAGGACATGCAGTCTCACCAAATGAGATTGCTCTATATTCAATTCCTGTAGCTTTAATCGCTTTTGTTCTAACATTTTATTACAATATGAGATTTGATAAGAAGCTACAAAATTAATTTTAAGGGGATCATCTCTAATGAACACAAATAATATTTTAGAGTTTTTCTACATGTTGATCGGTTTGATTATGTTATTTTCTAGTATCGAATCATTCCGTGATAAAGAGAATCCTGCCAGAATTGGTACAGGTCTATTTTGGTTGATACTAGCTGTCATATTCGCCTTTGGTGAAGCAATACCAAGTTTTATCGTTGGAATCTTAGTTGTTTTGATTGGGGTCCTTTCATTATTCAAACAAGTAAAAGTCGGACGTATCAAGGAAGTAGACAGCAAAGTAGCTGAGAAATCTGCCAAAAAATTGGGTGCTTGGTTGTTCTTTCCAAGTGTTGTTTTAGCAATCTTGTCCGTCTCGATCGGACAATTTACTTCACTTGGTGGACAAGTCGGTATTGGTATTGCCTCAGTTGTTTCGTTGATCATCGCTATAATCATGACCAGATCCAGTGGTAAAACTGCTTATCATGATAGTGAGAGAATGGTTAGATCAGTTGGTACTGCCGGTATTCTACCGCAACTACTGGCCACTTTAGGTGTTATCTTCACCGCTTCTGGAATTGGGGACTTAATTTCCAAATCTATTTCAGGAATTTTCCCAGTTGGTAATCATCTACTCGGAGTCATCTTATACGGTGTTGCCATGGCTGTATTTACAATGATCATGGGGAATGCTTTCGCTGCCTTTGCGGTTATCACGGCTGGTATCGGTATACCGTTCATAGTCATGCAAGGTGGTTCACCCATTGTTGTTGCCGCATTGGGGATGACTTGTGGATATTGTGGTACTTTACTGACACCAATGGCTGCCAATTTTAATTCACTGCCAGTGGCTTTAATGGAAATGAAAGATAATCTCGGTGTCATAAAGCAACAGATACCAATTGCCTTCTCATTATTAGCTATTCAAATAGTTCTCATGTATGTACTAGCATTTTAAAAAATTAAGGAGAAAATTTATGAAAATTTTAGTTACAGGCTTTGATCCATTCGGTACCGACAAAATCAATCCAGCTATTGAAGCAGTCAAAAAACTTCCTGACAATATTTCTGGTGCAGAAATTATCAAACTGGAGATCCCAACGATTTTTAATAAATGTGCTGAAGTAGTACACAAAAAAATTGAAGAAGTTAAACCAGACTACGTCTTAGATATCGGACAAGCCGGTGGACGCTTTGCGTTAACACCTGAACGAGTAGCTATTAACTTTGACGATGGAAGAATCAAGGACAACGCCGGATATCAACCTAGAAATACTCCAATCCATGAAGACGGTCAAAACGCCTACTTCACACAATTGCCAGTTAAAGCTATGGCAACTGCCATTCAAAATGCTGGACTGCCCAGTTATGTCTCAACTACTGCCGGCACATATGTCTGCAATCACATCATGTATCAAGTCCAATACTTCATTGATAAGGACTTCCCTGACTTAAAAGCTGGATTTATGCACATTCCATTTTTGCCTGATCAAGTTGTTGACAGACCAGGTACAGCTTGCTTGTCGCTGGACGATGATGTCCGTGGTATCACTGCTGCTATTGAGGCTATTGTTCAACGTGATGGTAAGGGTGATCTGGATGTTATTGGTGGTAGTGTTGATTGATTAGATGATAGTAATAGTTTTGAATACTTGAAATAAAAAAGATTCTCATCGTTTTTGATGAGAATCTTTTTATTTCTTACGGATATTAATTGTAAATCATAGTGCCGTTACAAAAGTTAAAATGCCTAAAACAATTCCAGGTAGATTAGCGATTATTACTGGCCAATCCTTTTTTCTTTTCAATAATCCGTAAGAAACCCACAAAGTGCTGTTCAAGGCGGCACATAACGGCTGTAAAGGGCTGCCTTTACTACCAGCCAAATTATTCATTATTTGTGGAATATAAGAAACATACATTAGTATCGAGAAGATTGTTGCTAGTCGACTAACATAAAACAACATATTTTTATTTGCTCTTTGAATTTTTGGTTGATTCATATTTTCCCTCAATATTTCAAATTATCACTAGATAGCATTCTTCCATTAGTATCAATAACACGTTTGTACCATTCAAAAGATTTCTTCTTAGTACGTTTCATAGTTCCATTACCCTGATCATCTAAATCTACATAAATCATTCCATATCTTTTTGACATTTGACCAGTTGAAGCACTAACTAAGTCAATACATCCCCAGGGAGTATATCCAATAATATCAGCACCATCAGATATTGCATCTCCAATGGCTTTGATATGGGATCGTAAATAATCAATCCGATAATCATCGTAAATTTTACCGTTATCTTCAACTTTGTCCTTAGCACCTAATCCATTTTCAACCACAAAAATAGGCTTTTGATAGCGATCATACAACTCATCCAAAGCAATTCTTAATCCAGTTGGATCAATTTGCCAATCCCAATCATTGACCTTCAAAAATGGATTTCTGACACCACCCATCAAATTTCCGGCTACTTGCTCATTAGAAATCCCAGTAACCTCAACTACAGTCGACATGTAATAACTGATAGAAATGAAATCTACTGGATAATTCTTAATCTGTTGCAAATCAGGTTCCGTGATTTCTAAATCAGACATTTCAAAACCATACTTAGAAAACAAACGCTTTGTATATGCTGGATATTGTCCGCGAATTTGGACATCTCCACAGAAATAATTGAAATCTTGATTATTTTGCAAGTTTGCTAACTGATTCCTTGGATCAGAATTATATGCATAAGAAGTCGCATATAACAGCATACAGCCAACCTTGATTTTTGAATTGAAATGGTGTGCAATTTCGACCGCCTTAGCACTGGCAACGAATTGGTTATGCCAAGCTTGGAAGACATTTTGCTTGTCATTACCTCCATTACTTGGAACTAATCCTTGACCCATAACAGGATGCTGCATAGCAGAATTGATCTCATTAAAAGTTAAGAAGTAATGAACCTTATCACCAAATGACTCGATGACTGTCTTGGCATATCTTTCAAAGAAACCAATCAACTGACGATTCTTCCAGCCTCCGTAGTCCTTAGCCAAAGTTAGGGGCATCTCATAATGAGATAACGTAATCACAGGTTCAATTTTATATTTCAAACATTCCTCAATGATGGCTCCGTAGAACTTCAAACCAGATTGATTAGGTTCTTTTTCATCTCCACGAGGATAAATACGACTCCAAGCAATAGAAAAGCGATATGATCTAAATCCCATTTCAGCAAACAAAGCGATATCTTCTCGATAATTATGGTAATGATCAATTCCCAAATGATTTGGATAATTATATTTTTGCTCATCAATTTGCCATTTGAAATCTGGTGATTGAACTACTTCAAATCGTTGCTTTCCTCCGGGAAGTGCATCAGCTATGGACAAACCGCGGCCATCTTGATTGAAACCACCTTCCAATTGATTAGCAGCCGTAGCTCCTCCCCACATGAACTCTTTAGGAAATTCATAATTACTTTTTTTCATTTATACACTACCTACACTTTTAAATTCTTTGTCACCTATTTCAAATTTTGAAATAGCACCGTATAAATTAGCATTATTATAAAATTTTGAACTGACAATTTTAGGCTTTTCTAAAGTTTGATCAACAAACTCATTCTCAGACCTTAATTCGTCAAAAGCTTGTTTTATACCTTCCACAACAATTTTTTGACGTGAAATCCCTCCACCAATAACATATTGATCTACATCCAATACTGTTTGCATATTGTGAATTAATAATGCAATACTCCAGCAAAAATCTTTAAATCGAGCTTGAGCAAAAACATCCTTATTTCTAATTAATTCAAATACTTGTGGACCATCATTTTGATCTACTAAATTATAATGACTAGCAATATCTTGAACTAGCCCTACTGCAGATCCTTTTCCACCCATTAAATTATCTTTATCAAACTTGCCACAACTCATGAAACTAACTTCACCAGCTTGGCAGTGGCTTCCATAAACTAAGTGATGATTCAAAACTATTCCAGAACCTACGCCAGTCCCTAGAACCAACATAACTCCATTATTAATGTCCTCCAATGAACCTTGCCACATTTCAGCTAAAGCAGCAGCCTTAGCATCATTTTCAACAAAGATGGGCAACTTTGTATCAAGTGCCTCTCCAAATGAGATGCCATCTAAAAAGGGAAGTGAACCTCCAAAGCTAACCCTTTTGTCTTTAGCATTAACTTTTCCAGGAACACTAATACCGATACCAGACGCTTGATGGAATTTTTGAATAATTTCATTAAGTCTCTTTAAGAATTCACTTTGCGAAGTCTTGATAGTATCTTCAGAATATTTCTTCAAAAGTTGTCCTTGATCGTTGATCAAGGCATATTTTAGTTTGGTTCCACCAATATCAAAGGCTAAATAGGTTTTCATTTATCTATCTCCTACTCTATTTACTATTACCATATTTTTTATTATCGTGATTCTGTTATTATTAATTTGTTAGTTATCACTTTTTTTTAACAAATAAAGCTTTTTAATTGAGGTACAAATATGAACTTTAAAACAATTACTGACTATTTCCATGATGCAACTAATCTATCGATCTTTATTTTTAACATCCAAAATAAAGATATTTATTTATCTAAAACTCCCATTACCCCGATGCTACCGAATAATCTCAAAATAAAATTACTTAATAATATCAATAAAGAAATAACAATCTCAATTTTTTCAAATATTGGTGCCATTGCTACTTTTCAACTGAATAATACAAAGTTCATTATTTGGGCCACTTCAAATGCCATTACAGGTAATGGAAAATACGATGATAAAATTCCATTAATTGACTTTAATACTTTTAAATCACAGTTGACTCTCTTCTACATATCCTTAACTCAAGACACCCCTACATTCTCTAGTAATCAACTAGATTTAATTGATTATGATATTATTGATCGTCCCAACCAACAAATCGAATCATTCAATGAACATAAGCCATCACACAATGGTTATCTAGCTGAACAAAAAATGTTACTTGGAGTTGAACATGGTAATCTCAATGAATTCAACGACAATTACGTTAATTTCATGAATAAAGGTAACTTCGGAGTTCTATCTCCTGATGATCTACGAAGTAAAAAGAATATTACTGTGGCTGCAACAACCTTATTTACCCGTGCTGCCATTCGTGGTGGTATGTTTGCTGAAGATGCCTATAATTTGAGCGACGAATGTATTAAAAAGACCGAGTCCATCAGAAATATCACTAATATTTACGAATACACACGAACGATTGGTGAGAGATTTGTTAAAAATGTTGCTCAAATCAAGCGTCAGAACATTCCCTCAATCATTTATCGTGCTCAAGAGTATATTTATGATAATTTATCTACTGTAGAAGATGTCGGAGAAATTGCCCAAAGTGTGGGCTGCAGTAAATCTTACTTGATGCATCTCTTTAAAGACACCACCGGTATTAGCGTTATAGAATTTCTAACGGCTCAAAAGATACTTTCGGCTAAGCAATTGTTAATCTTCACACAATTACCAATCAATGAAATTGCCACCTTAATGGGTTATAAAAATCAGTCACAACTATCACGTACTTTCAAAAAAATGACCGGAGTATCACCCATTAACTTCAGAAAAAGCCAACATATTTAAAAATACTCGATTCGTTTTGAATCGAGTATTTTTATTTGAGAAAGTTAGCAATCTTATTCAAAGCTTGATTTGTCTCAGGCATATCGAATAAAACAAATACGTGGAATAAATCTTGCCAAACATTCCAAGTAACATCCACACCAGCTTTTTGGCAGAGATAATTCAATATTTTTGAATCATCATATTTAACTTCTTCACTACCACAATTGATCATTAATGGTGGAAAGTCAGTAAAGTCTCCATAAATTGGTGAAACTAGTGGATTTTTAGCATAAGGATTGTCAAAATATGGAACTGGATCGCCAGCTCCTAAAAGCATTGGGTCACGTTCTTGCATCAAAAACTCTGAGGCTACTGTATTAATCTGCGTAATAACTGGTGAAAAGACCGCAATTCTATCAGGCAAATCTTCACCAGCGGCTTTTAATTGCAGCGTTAGAGTTAACGCCAACGTAGCCCCAGCGGACTCACCGAATACGACAACATGTTGATACTTTTCTTTCAAGAATTTATACGCTGCAACTACATCCTCTTGAGCAGCGGGATGCTTAGCCTCAGGCCATTGTCGATAGTCGACTGAGAAACCGTCATAATTTAATCTATTTAACAGTCCAAAACAAAGATTTCTTCTTGATTTAACTGAACCTGTCGCATACATACCACCATGAATGAATAACAATACTGTGTCATCCTTACTATTATCTAATTGATAATATTCACCTTTAACTTCATCATGATATTCTTCTAATTTCATATTATTGGGAATTGGTACACCATTATGATTATCGGCATCAGTTCTCAAGAATGCCACCTGATCAGCTTTCAGACTGTCAGTTTGTTGTTGCTTAATAGTTTTAGCAATTTCAATTGCTTGTTTTGCCTGTTCACTTAACATGTTTTTACCTCTAATTTTGAGTTTTTATATTATTGGATAATTTATCAATTTCTTTATATTCCAATTTCGAATAATTAATACCTGCTACAGCTGAAAAAATGAACAATACTGCAAAGATAACTAAACCGGCTTCGAAAGTGAAACCAGGCTCTAAATTGTTAAATAATGACGAAATTCCTTTAGCAAAGTAAGGCGAAATTAATGTACCAACATTTGCACAAGTCATAACTACAGACGTTGAAAAAGCAACTTGACTCGCAGATGTCATTCTATTGATATTAGCAATCATTGATGACATAAAGACTGATACAGAAATACCTAACAAAATAACTCCAATTGCACTTACAAATAAAGAATGCGAAATACTTAATAGTAAAAATGATACTGTTGAAAATCCTAATCCGAATGTACTTGTGTATTTAAACCAATGCTTTTGAATATACATAAACAAGAATCCACCCGCAACCATTGCAAAGGCCATTAATCCAAGCAAGGTACTTGCATCAGACGCCGTTCCATAGTTTCTTGAAACAACTAACAAAGCAAACTTAATTGAAATGAAGGCAAATGTTGCATTGAAAAGGAAAGCAAATGTAGCTAATAACCAAATTTTTCCATCAACTTTTTTACTGCTCTTACTTTGACCACTATCAGTTACTGTTTCTGAAACCATTCCAATTGTCTTTGGTACATAAATACCAACTAAAAGAATAATTGGTAGAACAATTAAATAGACCCAATATGACATTTGCCAACCACCATTCAATAAAACACCAGCTGCAAAAGTCATGATAAACATTCCTAATCCTTGACAAACACTTGATAATCCAAGCATTTTTTGTTGATCACGTCCCTTATATAATTGAATAATTAAAGATTGTGAGAAAGACATCAGTAGACCAGTACCCAACCCTAGGACAACTCTTGACACAAGAATCAATGAGAAATTCATTGTAATTGCTGGAACAATTCCACCGATAAATATCAAAACCAACCCAGACATAATAGTTCTTTTGATGCCGATAAAATCTGCCACAATATTACTAATGGGTGTAAAAATAATAATTCCCAATGACGGAATTGTCATCAATAACTCAATAGTTGTAGGACTAATATTCGAAAAGCTCTTCATCATTAATGGTATGGTAGCAGCCGTTGCACCTGTACTAACCGTAAAGACAGACAATATCAAAATTGCAAAACGTGTCATTATTTTTTTCATAATTACTTATCCTTTTTTATTTGTTCAATTTTATAATCCATGAACATCTGATTAATTCGGTCAATCTGTGTTTGAGTTAATGGTGAAAAACCAATGCCTTTCATTTCTTGACTCAACTGCAAAATCGAATAATCTTTGAAATGTTCCATATTGCCAGGTAAATTGAGAAAACCCCAGAATGGAACCAGTTTATTTAACTTATTCGTAATATCTTTATTTCCAATGAACTTAGCCAATGCTGTATGGATGTCAAAGTTGTTCACCAACGGAGTTGTGGTTTGATAACTAATTTCATGGTGGCCATTTGTTAAAATATCTCCGTTCTCATGCTGCACCCCATCGGCTAGCCATGTTTTGGTCTTGGGTAATTCAACCACGGCAGACTGATTATAAGGTAAGTCCAGTATTACTTTGACTACACTACCTGAACTAGATATCTTCCAAGCCACTCTGACTTGTCCAGTAGTTAATTGTGTATAGCCTTCCATAGAACTAAACTTCGGACTAATTTCTGGTTTGATGACCAGTTGGTTGCCTTGTTTAATTCCTAATAAATATTCATAAGCCCACTGCATCACGGCACCAGTCGAATAATGATTTAATGAATTCATCCCATTATCATTAATTTTTCCATCTGGGTTAACCGAATCCCAACGTTCCCAAATAGTTGTAGCACCTAATTTGACCTGATAAAGCCAGCTAGGGTAATCCTCATTTAAAAACAATTGTACGGCTAGTTCATTTTGATTATTTTGTGATAATGCTGGTAGTAATGCCGGAGTTCCAACAAAACCAGTTGTTAAATGATTTCGATCTTTCTCAATTCTTTCTACCAATTTATCTGCTAATTTTCTTTGATCACCATGTGGGTATAGTCGTAGATTTAAACATATGGATAAAGCAGTTTGAGTATCTGTAATTAAACGACCACTTCCGGTAAAGAACTCAGTAATAAAGGATTCTTTTATCTTTTCTGATAGTAATTGATAATATTCATGTTCTCGTTTGGCATTTAAAACTTCAGCACTGTCAGCAACTATTTTGACCGATTGATAATAATAAGCACTGGCAATTAATTCATCTGGAGTTTTGCCTTTCAAATGCATAATATCTTCAGTATCTAAAGCCAACCAATCTCCTAGTTGATCTGCATCTAACCATAGAAATTCATTACGTGTTTGCTTAGCATAGTCATGAACCCAATCGACCCATGACATCATTGCTCCAAAATTCTGAAGTAAAACCGATTTGTCCTTGGTCCTGAGATAACTTATCCATGGAATAATAGTTGCAACATCACTCCAAACGGCTTTTCCACCATCGTCACCGTCAACAGCTGGTACGTAAAGTGGAACTTTTCCATTGTTGATGCTCTGCTCAACCGCTATATCATAAGAATATTTACGATTAAATTGGTAAGTATCCATGTTGTAACTAGCCGTTTTAGCAAAAATTGCTGCATCTCCGGTCCAACCTAATCGTTCATCACGTTGTGAACAGTCTGTCGGAACATCCATAAAATTACTCCGTTGCCCCCATTGAACATTACTGAATAATTGATTAACTAACTTATTATCTGATTTGATATTGCCAATTGATTCCATATCTGAATACAAGGCTCTGGCTTGAAAATTATCTACGTCAAAATCATTAGGAAAACCAATTAGTTTGACATATCTAAATCCAAAATAACTAAAATGTGGCCTTACTGGATGTACTTGTCCATCACTGACATAAGTAAAGGTGGCTCGAGCAGATCTTAAATTACCTCGATATAATTCACCATTTTGAATGATTTCACCATACTCTAATTCAACCTTGGTACCTTTAGGTAGTGTATTTTTGAAAGTAACCCAACCAGCCATATTCTGACCAAAATCTAGTACAACTCCATTACTTGGTGTGATGATTTTTTCTTTAACCCTAAATGATTCATGTTCTTTGATCGGTAAACTGAGGCGATCTTTTAAATGCTTGCTTGGTTGCTCAAAAGTCTTTAATAGTAATTTGTTTGCTAGGACTGTTTGATCAAGATCTTCACCATAATAAATTCCCGAATGAGTAATCTGCGAAGATTGAGCCTGCCAAGAATCATCCGTGCCAATATTGTGTTCAACTCCAGCATTATCGCTATAATCAATTTCAGCATTCGCCATCAAGGCATTACCATATTGGTTTGCCTTGCCACCATGCTCCTTGATACCTAATTTTCCTCGATACCAACCATCACCTAAACTAATCCTTATCGTATGCACCCCTGGTGATTGAAGGAACTTAGTAATATCATGAGTCGCAATTTGAACGTAATAATTATAATTAGTAAAACCTGGTGCTAAATATTCAGTTCCAATTTTTTGATCATCAATATAAACTTCATAAACACCTAAACCACTAACATATAGTCTTCCTTGAGAAACTTCCTTAGGTACATTTATTTGTTTAATTAAATTTAGTCCATGAATACTGGCATCATCAGTTCCAATCCATTGACTATTGTTAAACCCCGTCATCAATCCTGTTTCAAAAAACGCGCTTTTTGAAATTATTTCTTGGGTATCTTTTAATTCAAATTTCACATTATATCTGGTTTTACTTTGTAATTGAAAAACTGGTTTAAAAATTAAATCTTCGGCAATTTGCCATTCTGTTTTAAAAACAATTTCATTATCAGTAGTGATTATTAATCTTTTTTTCAAATTGTCGGGATATTTATCTGCATGAATCGTCCCATTAATGAATAGATCATTTAATTCAAATCCAATAGGATTGTTCATGTGGTTTATTCTTATTTGTTCAATCTCCAAATCATATTCCCCCAATCCATTTTACGTAATCGCTTACAATGAGTATGATATTCGTTATTCAAACGTTTAATTACTATATCGTGTTATTTTTTGGCTTATAGTGCTTATATCTTCGTAAAAAAAACCTCATTCTGTTTGGAATGAGGTTGAAGTATTTTATTTAGTTTTGGGGAATATATCTTATTTCTAATTAAAATCATGAATTATAGGGTTCAAGTGATTATTCATCTAGATCAGTACCATCAATAATTCTATGTAAAAAACTTTTGCCATTTTCTGGTGGTTCAATATCAAAGTATTCTGCACCAGTAGCCCCAACATCGGATAATGTTGATCGATCCCCGACGTACTTATTATGTGTGCCTTCCTTATAAATCATTAATGGTGTACGTTCTCTTGTATGCAAAGTGGAACCTATCGTTGGATCATCCCCATGATCTGCCATAACAATTAAAATATCATCACCTGTATATAAGGGTAGGACTTCATTTAGCTTTTTATCAGCTTTTTCAAGCACATCTGCATAACTCAACGGATCTTCAGCATGACCGGCTAAATCCGTTTCTTGAATATTCATAAACAGTAATCCATTTTTCATATTCTTTGATTGTTCAATAAACTTATCAAACAAATAATTGGTATCAACACCAGGAAATTTTCTATCCGTATTTACATTAATAATATCGGATGTTTTCCCTATCAAAGATACATCAATATTATTTTCATGCAACATAGTCGGTAATTGTACTTTAGGGTCAATTCCGTATCCTAGATGTATAACATGATAATCTTTATTATATACACCGGATTCTGGAGCTGACACACCAACATATTTTCCATGTTCTATTTTACGTGCCTTTAAAATATTTTTAAGATTTACCCCTCGACCTCCAAAGGCAATAACACGTGAAACTTTAACAACACTTCGAACTGAATCACCTAACCTAGTTATCTCATCGAATGACATCTCATCTAAAGCTGCCGTCACGTTATATACTTGACCCGGATCTGCTTCCAAGTTATCACCTATAGTTGCACAATTATTTACTAATAATAATTGATATCCCGGATCGCCATATCTCTCAATTTCAAAACCATCTTTTTTCACTTGATTTTCAATGGTATCAATAACCTCATTAAATGGCTGTAATAATGGCATCTTAGGTTTAGTCCCCATAATTTCTTGGTGGGCCAAATATGAATCTGCACCATGATGCATCAAATTAGAGGTACCCCAGTTTGCAGTATTAGAGAATTTTTTATCTCCTCTTTCTTCACCAATAGAATTCATTAATCCCAATTTTACTAGATTGGGGATTTGGATCTGTGGAACTGCCTTAATAATATTTAAGGCAGTGTTTGAACCAATATCATCTGGACGAACATTAGGAACATCGTCCATTGCACCTACTCCAAAACTATCTAACACAATTATTCCAAATTTACCCATATCATTTAACTCCCTTCGGTAATTCTCTACCTTGACTATCATATAAACCAACCAGTCTTGGATTGCTTGTGTGTAGTCCTCTAACTAATGCAATTGTGCTTCTGGTTACGAACATTTGAGTTCTATATGCCATTACAACTGGTAAACCAGATTTAAATTCTTTATTTAGTTCCAAATAGTAATCAATACTCGAATTATCTAGTGGAAAAACTTCTGCATGCTCAATCTCATTACCATTCTTTACTATTACATTCTTCAAATGACCTCTTCTGTAATATCCGCCACCAAAAACAAAGCTATGGTTTTTAAAACTATGTGATATTTCACTTACATAACAATATGCTGGCTTTTCTGGCAATTTTTTTACAGCATGCATAGGTGTGGTCCCAGTAATGGAATGCCCTGGCTCTCCTTCTGTACCACCCAGTTCCTTAATTAATTTAAGCGATTTAGTAGCGGTTGCTGAGGGTAAACTAACGACAGAACAATTTAGTTCATGCTTATTAAAAATATCCTTAGAAGCCTTTATCGTTGTCATATTAGAGGTCTTCTCATACTCACATTTTTTTTCATCAAAAAGAATAGCGGGAAATGTCGTGATACCGACAATCTCAAGATTCGATAATTGTTTCAATTTCTCTAACTGATTGTCCAATTGCTTCAAAGTAAAACCACCAACTTGACCAGGATATATATCATCTTTATCATCTTGGATTTTTAAAATAATTTTTTGAACTTTATTACTGGATCTTGCAGCCTCATTCAAATCAAAGGCATTTTCATACGAGAATATTGTGAAATACTTAGTTCCGTAATCAATAATCTTTTTGAGTAACATTTTTGGTACCTGTACTAAATGACCAACATTTCCTAATTTCAAATTATTGTTCATAAATACTTCAGCTTCTCTATAATCAACAACGACAGCATTTTCTATCCCCGCTGATTCAATTTCTTTTGCTATTATTGGATTTCTGCCTAATTGTTTTGTCATATAAAGCAATTCGATTCCATACTTTTTTGCTTCGACAACCATTTTTTTTGTGTTTTCACTTATCATGTCTAGATCTATGACATATGTGTCTGGTAATATTTGACCAGTTTTATGTAAATCAAAGGCAAAATCAATTAATTCCGGATTTAATTCTTCAAGTTTTTTTAAAAACATTATCCCACCACCTCATTAATACTACTTTTAAGAATCCGAATTATAGTATCAGCACCACAACGATATGGATTAATTCTTATAGTGGTTTTTAATAGATTGGGATCGTACTCTTTAAATGTTCCTGAAACTCTGTAGAACATTGGTACAATTTCATATTTAGATTCAGCACCCACTGGATTAGGTGCTGCACCAAGAGAACTTGTATATTTCAATACCTCTTCAGCTATTGGTTTTTTAAATTCTACTAATAAAACCTTAGACTGGGCATTGGCAATATATGCATAAGAAATTTCTGATATTTCTTTATTATTAAGTCGTTGAACTAACTCATTAACAACATTTGCTTGATTTGCTAATGCAACCGGAGCATATGTCAATCCACGTAATACATCCAGAGCCTCATGTCCCTGTACCTGTGAACCACCAGAATAATTCTCTTTTTTAAGTAATTCTATTTTCTCCTTATCACCCACAATACATCCGATACCTTCAGGGCCTAATAGCTTAAAGGTTGAAAAGCAGCTTAGATTAGCACCTAATTCGACACCAATTTTTTTTACTTTCATTACTGCATAATTGTCATCTGTAATTATTGGAATATTAGGATACTTATTTTTAAAAAACGAAATAACTTTTTCTATTGAATATGAGTCTTCTGGCTGTTGTCTTGTATATTGAATTAAAATCGCCGAAATATTATTGGGTAATATTTGATTCTCAATATCGTTATAATCTATTTCAATGGTTTTTATTCCCATACTCTCTATTGATACTTTTGTAGTTGGATATACTGGCGCTCTATGAACAAGTACTGTATCTCCAGGATGTAGTACTGAATGAAGTGCCAATCTAATTGCCGCTGTTCCCGATCCTCTAACTAGCATTGCCGCATCTGTTCCAAAAAAACTAGCTAAAATTTCTTCCACTTTCTTTGTATATCTTGGTTGGTTTAACCCAGGAACAACACCTAGATCACCTCGGCTTAGCATTTCATTTCCCATGAAATAGCGTGTCATAATATCAACTAATTTAAATTGTTTTTTTAACGCTTCCTCTATGGATATGCTCTCTAGTGGGTATGTTTTAAATTTAGGCATTAAAATCACCATAGATTCTTTGTGGATTATCTATTAACATCTTATTAATAAATTCTTCTGAAACATTGTTCTTTTTTAATTCGGGAATAAACTTATCTAATAAATATGAATAACCATTACCACCATTTTCTTTGAGATGTGATTTTCTTGTAATATCCATAGACATAACGACTTGGTCCGTATACCCTGCTTTTTCAATATCTTTAAGCATCTTGGTTCTCACTGTATCTGATAAATAGTTATTTTTACCAATTGTGTCAAATTCGACATTTATTCCAGCTTTTAGCATATCGATAACATAGTCAGAGTTTGCGGATAGATCAACATGTCCAATGACAATTTTACTTAAATCAGCTTGTTTTCTAGCAAAATAATTAACTTGTTCATGTCCTAACGTCCCAATAGATGTATGCGTACTAATTGGACATCCAGTTTCCTTCTGAGCAATAACAGCCGCGTTGAATACCTTTTCTTCACCTATGGTCCATTTGTTCTGAGTCGTGGCAATTTCACCAATAACACCGGCTTTTACATTTGTACCCTTAATTCCTTTCTGAATATCCTCTATCATACCTTCTGCCAATTGATTTACTGACAATCTAAAAACTTCAACTGGCAGAAAAGCATCTTGGTAAAACCCTGTAGATTGAACAATATTTATTTTGGATTTCTCAGCCACAGTTTGCGCGTATGGAATATTTCTTCCCATACCTCTATTGCTCATATCAATAACATTCCTTACACCTTTTACATAGAGATCCTTAAATTCTTGAATAACCAATTCTTGGGAATCAAGATGACAGTCCTCATTGTGTTTAACTTCTGACAAATCAATTGGAATATGCTCATGTGAATAAACCATACCAGGTACTAACATTTATAAAATCCTCTTTCTGTTCAAATTAAAATAACATTATTAATCTCAATATATTCAATAAAACTCCCAAAACAATTGCCGCAATTGGCCCAACTGCCATGTCTACTAAAGGTTTCTTGGCTTTCTTATTTAAAAGCCAAAAACCTATTACCCAAAAATATCCCAAATTGGGTGCCATCTTATTACATGCCAATGCAGCACCAATAAGTAATGCTATCGCTATTGTGTCTTGTAACGATGTTCTGATATGTTCTCCCATATCTCTTAATCCAGGGAATTTATCCAATCCTTTAGCAGTAGCTGAAAGAGCTTGAACCTCAATCCACATCCAAACAAATCCAGCTAAAAACGCAAGAATTGGTTGTCCTTTTAATAGCAAACCAATAACAAAGATAATGGTTGTTCCAGCCATACCATAAACGCCAGTTACAATAGCAGTTGAAAATACCAACGGAATAAATCCAATAGCACGTGCAAATGTCGCAATAGCCGCTTCCATAACTTGGTTTTTAACCAATAATTGTTGTGGTAATACATCAACAGCGATTATCAACATACTTGATGAAGCAGTAATCAAACCTCCCATAATGGACAACCAGATCCAATTACTCTTAATTCGACCCACACGTTTTGAAAATACGTTCACCAGTCCAGCGTTTGAATTACCATCACCCTTGATTTGTGCAGCAAAGTAAATCATCGCTATCATTGCAACTAATAAAGACATGCCAATTGCATTCAATGTAACCGTCATACCATCAACTTTGAATGTACCGAATTTTGTGGCTAAAAGATAAGCTAAAAATGTTAGGCCAAAAGTAATCATTCCCTTTTTAGGCCCATGTTGACTTGCAACCGAAAGTGCTGGAAACGCACAAAAAGCTAAAAGGATCGGACCACCTAATAATGAAAGTGCTGGCAAGAAATTAAATGGCAACATCTTAAATAATGAAACGATTGTGGAAAGTCCAAATAACAATCCAATACCATAAATGGCACCAACTACACCTGCCATTGCTGTACCCCATTTAGTATCCGGGGTCCATGTACCAATAATATCTGCTGCAAGCAAAATACTATGTGCAACCAGGATTGTTGATCCAATTGAAACTGGTATACCAAAGCCTATAATCAGTCCAAAACTAACTGCAAAACTAGTAGCTGCTAGTTCCTTCCTGGTTATTTTTCCTTCCAGATATTCGGGCATAATCGGTCTTAATCCATCGTTAAAAACAGCAATACCACGGTTAGCCAAAATAGACCCAACACCTCCAACCGCGGCAATTAATACATAGTTAATCAACGTAGTAACGTTCATTTTTATACCATCCTTTTTTTATTTTCAATATACTGTATAATGTATATTGAAAGATAATTAAATATAAAAAAATTATTTCACTAGATATTTCACTAAAATGGGTAACACTGTGTCTTTTGTATTTATAGTGAATCCAAATGCAACTTTACCTTTACCGTTAATTTCTTCTGCAATTTCTTCCTCAGATAATACCTTGGATGGAGATGCGACTGTAACAGTATGAGTTGATCCTAGTAATGCTGTTGCCATTGCAAGAGCTCCACCTGCACCAGTTTCACAAGCACCAATATAATAATCTGCTTCTCCATTTTTAATTGCCATTGCTGCATCCAAATCATTTTTGATAAAAATATCAACCTCCTTATCACCAATCAATTTTACTAGTGTTTTTTTTATATCATCTTTCCCCATTTGCCCACCAATAACAATTCTAATCATTTTGATTCCTCCTTAATATATTTAAAACATGTAATAGTATATATTGTGTTTCATCTTCATTAAACTTTACTGGTGCTTTAAATTTTAAATCATTCCAGACTGATATGGCAATTTTATACTCTGGTTTACCACTTATTTGTTTCCACATTTCATCTGGCATTCTATCAACAAGTTCATTATCTAGTACCCTACCAATTGCGACCGATAAATGGATCAATAACATTTCATTATCATTACTGTAATAATTTGTTTCAAAATAATCATCAACATCAACTAAAAATTCAAAGGAATCTGAATCTAATTTTCCCATTTCCTTTAAAAGATTTAACTTTTTCTCTGTAGTTTCTTCCATATATATCACCTCCTCAATATTCAGGTAGAATCTCCCCAGATATCACCTCTTTTTGAACAAGAGTGATTTGATTATCATCCGCGTATCTTTGTACAATTTCTTTAATAAACGAATTGTTCTTTTTACAAAGTAATGCTGCACGAGACGACTTATTTACCAAATCGCTATCAATTGAATCGTAAGATACTGGGTAATTCTTTTCCTCCACCTCGTCTCTATTCCAGATAGCAGCGTCAATTTCCCCATTCTCAATTCTTTGTACAATTTGATTGTATGGCGTTTCAATTAATTGGACATTATGATTTTTTACAATTTCTTGTGTCAAAATTTTATAATCTATCGAATGGGAATCCACACCAATACTCATTCCGTCATAAATAAAGTTATTTTTACCTTTTTTATGTACAATTACATGTTCTGAGACATAAGTTTTTTGTGGAAATAAGGATATTAGATCCACATCGTTATTCTTCAATAAATAATCTGCAGTTAATCCAGAAGTAACTATAAAATCATATCGATTACTCTTTAAACCATTTAATCTATTTATTGATCCGTTAACATAGGCTAGATTAAGATTAAGCTTTTTATCTTCAAAGGCCCTATAAAATCCTGTACTGAGTCCTTCATAATACTTGGTATAGGGTAACGGCATAGCACAAACAATATTTCTATCGTCCAAATAATTAAGTAATTTGTCTTGATTTTGATCAACCAAATACGTACCCATATGCCCCTTGGATAATGTCTTAATTGCCCCATCATTTTTTAAAGTTTCCAGAGCACTTTGCATGGTTCCTCGTGAGGTATTTGTTTCCAGACATAATTCATCTACAGTAGGTACTTTATCCCCAATTCCTAATGTAAAAAATTTCTTTGCTAAATAAATCAAAGCAATACCTTTTTTTTGATATTGTGTTTCCTTCATTATTGCATCTCTTTTCCAATATACAGTTTTTAATATATTGCTTTCAACGACATAAGTGTATGCCCTTACATCACTGTTGTCAATATTCTTTTTTTTAATATAATTTTTTATAACACAAAAAGAATATCTATCCTTTCAACATTAATGAATTCATTACAATCCATTTACAAAAAAGAGGTTAGATATTCCTTAATAATTGTACTGTAAAATTGTTATTATTCATAGATGTAAATCACCTAGAAATAATTCGGTATTACTTTTATCTTTTCAATATATTCTCTGACTGTACCCACTTACTGATATTTCCCTTATGTTTTTTCACATATTTAGAATAAATAATATCCAACTGAATGAGCACAGGAATCTGAGGTGAAATATTTCCCAAAGCTTCGTCTGCTGAAAAGTTCGCTGCATAGACTGTTTCCTCACAATAATCAACAATTGGAGAATCCTCATTCGAAGTAATCATTAAAAACTTAGCTCCTTTTGTTCTTCCCACTTTAACAGCTTCCAACATATCCTTGTCCTGACCGCGAAGGGATGCAATTAGTACCAAATCTCCTTTTTGTAAAGAACTAGCCGATAAAGATATAGAGTGTTGGTCACTATAAACCTGTATCACTTTACCAAATCTTGCAAATTTGAATTCAAAATCATTACCAGCAAATGAGTTAAATCCTAATCCCCAAAACATGATAATCCTTGTAGCATCGATAAGATCACAGAAGTTCTCTACTGCTTGACTACGATATGCGGCATCACTTCTCGTGGCCAGAGCATGATAACTAGCGGTAACTGGGGTGGATATATTACTAGCATCCTCAGTTTGATCATTTAAAGAAAGACTATATAAAAAGATCAGTTCTTTGAAGTTATTTAATCCCAATTTCTTACAAAATCTTGTAATTGATGGCGGTGAAACCGAAATTTTTTTTGCTAATTCACTAATACTTAATACTTCTTGTTTACTGATAAAATAATCAGCAATATTTTGTTCTACCGATGTAAAACTATTTCGATGGGATTCAATTAATAAGAATAAGTCGTCAACCTTGTTTTCCATACAGTTACCTTCAATCTTATTTATTAATTTTTATCGTTTTGACCTCACCAGGCTTAAAATCACCACATGAAATATTTTTCATTTTGCCCATGCTTCTTTTTAGTCTTCCAACAAAGTCAGTTTCACTAATAAAATAGAAGTCATTTAATAATACCAAATCATTTCCTCCACATGAATGCTTACTTGGATTATAAACCCTTAAGAGCCATCCTGACTCGTCTTGACTCTCAGTTAAGCTACTAAAAATAAGATTCTTATTTTTAATTTCTAGAAACGGATTACTTTCAATCTGCTTGTCGAGTGGCTGCATTACAAAATACTTCAGAGTATTAGTAAATAAATTTAGATTTTGTTCCTGATAAAACGGCTGACTTATCGCATATATTTGGAAATTCTTCATCATTTCAGCAGGCATGAATCTATCATTTAATTGCAACGCAAATTTAAAATGAAGTTTCTCTATTAATTGACTATCAGGAGTAGGTATATAGGTAAATTGATTACCTGATGCGACACCTGGTCTCCTGATCAAATCTGGTCTACCTAAAAATCCAACAGAACGGAATAACGTAAGTGCAATCTGATTATAATTTTTACCGATAATTTGATACTCTTTATTACCTTTAGCCATAACAGTCCAGCTAGAGTCATCATTATGAACATTTACGTAATGGAGCATAGGGAAAATTGCTGTCGGCTCTTCCTTCCAGCCGAGTTCTTTCCAATCCCTTAAATGAGGATCTACTACTGAACGTCTAATATATCCAAACCCAGTATCTGCATATGAATATTGTGATTCAATATCAGAATTAAAAATTGCACGCATGCGATGATCTTTAACGTCATTCTCAATATCTAGATGAAACTGAATTTGATTATCTCTATCTAGAGTTAATTCTAGTTCATAATTAACGATTCCAGAATTGGTTTTGTTGGCTCTTTCGTCTAAGTCTTTAGGTAAATTCCATTGACCAGTAAGTATCATTTTTTGACCAACTTTACCGTTTTGAACTTTAACTGTGGCATCATTGTAATTCAAATAAATTATATTATCTTTATACGCTGGTGAGTAGTCGTAAGTGTCACCTTCATCTCCGCCATCTTCAAAGATCAAAAGTTTTTCAAATTCTTTATTATTTTTTAAATCCAGTAATGTTAAATCGCCGTTTGAATATTTAATTCTAAGATCACCATTTGAAATTGAATTAGATTCTGTATGGCCTATTACCTCAGCATTACCCATTTTGGGAACTAATTTTAACTTTTTCCACTGCAATGATGGCAACGTTATTTTAGCCTGACAATGAAAAATATAATAGTAATCTGTCTCTTTATACTGAGATTCATCTCTTTTTATCTGGCCATTATATTTCTTCTCAATATCTAAGATATCCACCAATATCTTTTTATCATTATCATATAAATCAAAGTCTTTATTCTTTAATGATACGTTGAATTTTACTATTTTTTCAGTGTTAAAAGGTAGTGTATTAAAAAAGGTTAAATCATTGGGCTCCTTATTCTTTTGAGATTCAGAAATTTTTCTAGTTAAATAATCAACTGCAGAGTACGATAGTTGGTCTGCCTCTTGTAATCGATCCAAAATGATTTTATTAGTTTTATCACTATTACATCCCCCAGCACTATCGTGGGCATGATTTCTTACAATTAATTTCCATATTTTATTTAATAATGATTTTTTATATTCTATTCCCACTCTATCAGCCATGACCATTAAAGGTTCCAGTTGGTAGATCATTCTACGTTCTACTTTGTCATTTAAATACTTTTGATCATATCGTGAAGAATATATAGATCGATGTATTTTGGATACTGAACTATTAATGAACTCACCAGAAACATTATCCAAAGCATTTCTTTTCATATTCATTTTAATGAATAAGGCAGGATAATTACTTTCAAAAAGTTGGATATCTTTATCTTTCAAAGCGTCATTATAGAATTTGATTCTATCTTTTAAATTATAATCAACATATCTTTGATCTCCACCCACTGGCAGGGCAATATCATCAATCGTTGTACCACTAATAACTGTTTTCATCGTGGAGTCTACATTGTCGTCGTCAATTAAACCAACACCAACAAAATATCCATCTTTGATATTCAACGTAGTTACATTTGATCCATCTTCAGAATTCCAAACAAATTCACGATTCCTCGTTTTATCTTCTGACAAACCCCTCCAAAATAATGCATTAGTAATACCCATACCATTATAGATTTTAGGCATATCAGCAGCTTGACCAAAAGAATCAGGTAAATATCCTATTCTTTGACTTCCACCTAATTTATCAGCCATCTCCATCCCTAAGGACAAATTTCTTACAATTGATTCACCGGTAACAATCATCTCATCTGTCTGCGTATACCATGGCCCAATAAATAAACGGCCGTTTCGTACCCACTTAGATAATTCTTCTTTTTTTTCAGGATAGGCATCCAAGTAGTCATCCAAAATACTCATTTGACCATCCAACAGATAATAATCAACAATCTGATCTTCCAGTGCTTTAAAGACTTCATCCATATGATATACAAACTGAATTATTGCCTCATTCCTAGTAAAATACCATTCAAAATCCCAATGTGTATGTTGAATAACATGAATATTTTTCATCGTCTTTTCTCCTCACTATTAAAAAAATGGGAAGACACGTCCTTCCCATTTATCATTTTCTATATACCTTCAATCGTTTCTGTCAAAATTTTGGAATCATTATTTTTTAAAACATTTTCTCTAAATTCATCATCCATTAATTTCCTAGCAATTTTGCTCAACAATTTTAAATGTTCCTTAGCTCCATCTTTAGGAATAGTTAAAAAGAATCCAACTTGAATTGGTTCACCATCTAGTGCTTCCCAATCGATCTTATTATCGAATTTAACTAGGAACAATCCTGGTTCAAGTACACTTTCATCATTACTATGTGGAATTGCTATACCATTCTTAAATCCAGTAGTTGCCTCAATTTCACGAGCCTTCAATCCTTGATAAAAAACTTCATAGCTATTGACATATCCACAATTCTCGATAAATTTTGCAACATTTAAAAATGCTTCATCCTGTGTTTTGCTTTCATGGTCATAAAAGATATGTTCTTGATTAAAAATACTAGTTTCCATCAAAATACCTCATTCTATAAATTATTCAGTTTCAGAACTGTCGAACTGCTCCGCAGCCTCAAGTACCGCATCACTTCTAGTTAGACCTATGATGAGCGCTGTAACAGCAATTCCTGCAGACACACAAAGTATCCATGTAATAAACGGAATTGGTTGTTCGATATATCCAATAAAAGTACCTAAAGGAGAACCGATCCCTCCGTAAAACTTACATCCAGTTGCGGCTACTAATCCACCAGCAACCGCTGATCCTGTGACATTAGCTATAATCATTCTGATTGGATCGGCGGCAACAAACGGAATTGCACCTTCAGTTACACCAACTAACCCCATACCTAATGCGGCACTAGCGGCTGTCTTTTCATCCTTGGAAAACTTCTTCTTCCAAATAATTGTGGCTAACCAAACACCTAAAGGTGCAACTGATATTGCTGCTTGTGAAGCAGTTTGAGGAACGAAGTTAGCATGAGTTGGTCCAAATTTAGCCATGGTATCAGTAAAAACAGCTGTACCAAAAATCAAAGCTGTTTTGTTAACTGGTCCACCTAAATCAAATCCCATCATGGCACCAATAACCGCCCCAAGAACAATAGGAGCACTAGTTGAATTTTCATTTATCCAATTCAACCATGAATACAACCCGTCCATCATTGCAGCTATAGGTTGTCCAATTACATAAAAAACAACTAATGAAATAAATAATGTCGATATAAATGGAATAATCATAATTGGAACAATAGGTTGAATAATCTTAGGCCATTTGACCTTCTTTAACAATTTAACAAAATAACCAACAATGAATGCAACTAGTAGTGCCGAGATAAAACCACCACCTGCTTTTGCATGTAATAAATCAGCATCATTAGCGATATATGCCCCAATCATTGCTGGAGCTATCGCAGGTTTATCAGCTATTGAATTAGCAACAAATCCTGCGAACAAAGGAATCATTAATTTGAATCCAACTTGTCCTACCTGAAATAAATTGGACATCAACATTCCCATTTGCGTATGTGTGTCAAATCCCCATTTAACAATTCTTCCCATATCATCTCTTTGGAAAGCGTATAAATTCGCTATAGTTAAAATTAATCCCGCAGCAATTACCATTGGGATCATATATGAAATACCACTCATTACATGTGTAAAAAATGTGGTCTTTTCTTTATTGTTACCAATTTGAATCTTACCAACTTTGCTACCTTTTTTACCAAAAACAGTTGCTTCTTTTTCAGCTTTTTCAATTAATGCTTTTCCATCATTAATGGCAGCATTTGAATCTGTAACGTACAACCTTTTACCTGTAAATCTGATTGGATCAATTTTTATGTCCGCAGCTACAATAACTAAATCTGCACTACTGATATCTTTTTCCGTTAAAACATTTTCTGCTCCTATGGCACCATTAGTTTCAACTTTAGCTTCATAGCCCATTTCTTTTGCAGCTTTTTCAATTGATTCAGCTGCCATATATGTGTGAGCTATACCAGATGCACACGCGGTTACCGCTATAAGTTTTTTAGACATTTTCATTCCCCCTTGCTTAATTTATAAATTTATATTAATGTATTTATATTTTTTAGTAAACGCTTTCAAGCTATCTTGATTTCATTTACTCTTTAAATGAAAATACTGAAATAAATTTCACGAATATTTAAAGTAATCGAGTAGGAGGTAACTTTAGTTACCGACCTCTCACACCATCGTACGTACAGTTCCGTATACGGCGGTTCATTAATTTAAGCATTCTGAATAGACTGGAATTTCTTGGACATATTTATTAGTCCGAGAGATTCCAGTTTTTTATTCGTTAGAGTGTATGACAATGTCTTACGGATATTAATTGTAAATCACAGTGCTGTTATAAAAGTTAAAATCCAAGTCGTGTGTATCAAAAAAAGGACATCGATTTTAACTATCGATATCCTATAAATTATTTGAGCATTTTATTAAATTATACCTGCTGCCATATGTTTGTTCATTTCAGATTCACTCAAAGTTCTCTTAGTGAAACCTAAAATCAAGGCAGTAATAACGGTACCTATTAAAATACAACCTATATATAACAATGGTTTATTACATGCAACCGGTATAACAAATATTCCACCATGTGGGGCTTGAAGTGTAATATTCAACATCATGCTTAAGGCACCACCAACTGCACCACCAATAACATTAGCGGGAATAGTTCTCAATGGATCAGCAGCTGCGAACGGAATAGCACCTTCTGTAATAAAGCAGGCCCCTAGAATCCAGTTTGCTTTACCTGCTTCTCTTTCTTGATTAGTGAATTTATTCTTAAATAATAATGTGGCTAACGCAACTCCTAATGGTGGAACCATACCACCAACCATCAAAGCAGCTGATGGTCCATAAATTTTAGAAGCAAACATTGCCAAGCCAAAAGCCGAAGCTGTCTTATTAATTGGACCACCCATATCGGAAGACATCATTCCAGCTAGTACAGCTCCCATAACGAAGGCACTTGATCCATTCATTGATTTTAACCATGTAGTTAAGAATTCATTTAAGTTCGACATTGGTGTATTGAGAATAAAGAACATGACGAATCCAACGACAAATGTTGCCAATAACGGAATCAACAAAACTGAGATCAAACCTTGATACGTATGTGGAATATTTTTAGTTTTCTTGGTGATCAACTTCGTTATATAACCACCTAAGAAACCAGCTAACATACCACCCAAGAAACCAGAACCACCATTCATGGCCATCATTCCGCCAATCATACCTGGTGCTAATCCTGGCTTATCAGCAATACTCCATGAAATATAAGCAGCTAAAACTGGAACATATAACTTGAACGCAGCGTTACCACCCATTTCATTAAAGAATGCCGCCCAAATATTATATTGGTCACTCTTAGGATCACTAGCATAAATACCAAACATGAATGAAATAGCGATAAAGATACCACCGACTACAACAAAGGGAATCATATAAGACACACCACTCATGATGTGGGTATAAAATGCTCTAGCAAAACTACTGCCTTTACCTTCATCCTCAGTCTCTTCACTCTTTATTTCTTTATCTGATTTAACATAGCCTGAACTCAAAGCTAATGCATCATCAACAACTTTTTGTGGCTTATCAATGGCTCTTTTAACAGGGATATCTAAGAATTCTCGTCCCTCAAACACATCGGTATCTACCTTAACATCATGTGCTACAACGATTGCATCTGCTTCAGAAATGTCTTTAGCAGTGAGTTTATTCTCCACTCCAGTGGATCCGTTGGTTTGAATCTTATATTTCATCCCACGTTTCTTAGCTTCATTCTCTAATGATTGAGCAGCCATATAGGTGTGCGCAATTCCAGTCATACAAGCCGAAATACCAATTAAGTATTTACCACCATCTTCAGTTACTTTCTTAAGATCATCTTCTTGGGACTTCGTTTCATCTTGTTCAATCAAGTCTTTGTATATTTCATCTTCAGTCATAGCCGTCAATAATTTAGCACGAAAAGTTTCATCCATCAGAAAAGTTGAAATAGTCGATAACATCCGTAGATGTTCATCATTGGCACTTGCTGGTGCAGCAATCATAAATACTAAATTAACAATCTCTTGTCCCCATTTAATTCCACTTAAATTTTTGAGAATAACAATAGTTGCTTTGTCTACACCTTCTGATTTTCCATGCGGTATGGCAACACCATAACCAACAGCTGTTGATATCTCTTCTTCTCGTTTATTGACCGCTTTTTGAAAAGAGGGTATATCAGAAATATATCCATTTGCTCCAAGTAGTGAACTCATCTTTTCGATAGCTTCTTGTTTACTCATGGCTGTATTAGAAATAATGATATTCTTTTTGTCTATCACATCTTTAACATTCATAATTTTCCCCTTCTAAATCAAATGTTGATTTATTTGAAATACAAGCTAGCCTTTCCAGTTGAGTTGAACAAATCCATCTTATATTCAACAACGTCTTGTGCCGCTTGGCGTGCACTAGGCATTAATACATTTGGTTCATAATCATCAGGCTTTTCAACCAATGTCTTACGTAGCTGATTAAAGAATGCTGTCTTCATATCAGTTGAAAGATTGATTTTAGCAACACCATGCTTATATGTCTTTCGAATTTCTTCATCCTTATTATCAGAACCACCATGTAATACCAATGGAATATCAACTGCTTCGTGAATCTTTTCCAATAGATCAATTCTTAATTCTGGCTTTTCAACATGTGCATAGTGGCCATGACGTGTTCCAATAGCAACAGCTAATGTATCGACTCCTGTTGCCTCAACAAACTTCTTAGCATCTTCAGGTTTTGTATAAAGGATTTCATTAACACCGTTACTGTCAACGGACAATTCATTACTTCCAATTGTTCCTAATTCTGCTTCTACAGAGACGTTTACAGCATGTGCTGCTTCAACGCATTTCTTAGTAATAGCAATATTCTTTTCCCATGGTTCAGCAGATGTATCAATCATTACTGAACTATAACCATTTTGAATACCTTTAAGAACATCTTGATAAGTTGCTCCATGATCAACATGAATTGCCATTGGAATACGTGTACGATTTACAGCTTGTCTTACATAAGCAACAAAATCTTCACCAACATAGCTCAATTCATCAGGATGAATTTGAATAATTGCTGGAGCATTCTTCTTTTCAGCAGCATTAATAATGGCCTCTACAAACTCACTATTTGAAACATTATATGACCCAACCGCAAACTCATTCTTGTAAGCTACATCTAGTAAATCAACCATATTCATTAACATTTTAATATCCTCTTTCTTTATTCCATACAGAAATAAAATCCTGTTTATTTTTTGTTTCTAGTAATTTCAATACCGTATCTAAGTTATTGGTATGTACATATACGTCCCTAAAAAAACCCTTATTAACTTCCAACTGTTCAGATGGAATATATACAATAATCAATCTAACTTTCTGATTTCCCCATGTAATATTGGATTTATTGATACCAATTATTACATGAGGGTTATACGAAAACTTGGTTAAAAATGGATGTGGCAAAGCAGTAAAGTTACCAACATCCGTACTAGACATCCCTTCCCGATCCTTAAAATTAGTAAATAAACTTGAATAACCAGCTAATTCTAATAATTTTTCTATAGCAGAGATATTCGAATCCTCATTTATTCTGAAATAGTCAGCAGCATTTATTAAATTTGAAGTTCCAACTGTTGAAATAAATCTTTGAACACTTTGAATATCCATACTGTTAAAATTTCTTGAAATATGTATTAATTTGTCATTTGTATAATATTTAGGATCAGGATATTCGACAATTGTAGTTAAAACTAAATCAAATTTTTCAAAATCTACTGATTCAAAATCGTGGACGATTTTTACTATTTGAATATTTTGGAAAAACATCTCAACTTTGTTCTTAATTAGCCTTGTTTCTATTTGCTTATTATTTACGATCAAAAGCACTTTTAATATTCCGTCTTTTCCTTCATTCAAAACTAATTGAATATGTATTGATAAATATGCGATTTCAGATTCTGGTATAGACAATGAAAGTCGCTTTTTTAAATCGTCATAGATAAAACTCGAAATAGAATAGGCAAATAAATATTCATGTTTTAATTCAGTAAAATAAGGATTGAAAATTGGTATCTTCTCTTTGATTGGATTTAAGAGTCTAGCAATATGATTTACAATTTGATTCTGATAATTTTCATTGGAATACACCGGAATATCAAAATACTTTTCTGCTTTGAATAGTGTTTTCTTTATTGTTGAAATCGTTGACTCATCATTCAAAATTATTTTTGGATTTGTAATATCTAAAGGTAGTGCCAAAAGATAATATGTTAGACTTAGCAATTCCTCTTTAGTCCGTTCAAGTTTGAAAGTATCTATCAAGTCACTAGCCAATTTATATTCTGCAAACTCAGAAACGACATTTTCATAACTGGCCAGTTCCTTCACATGATTTTGATTTTTTATACGATCATTCATAATTATCATATGAATGATTAGCTTGACATAAGTCCAATATTCAACGGTGCAATTATGCGCCGTCAAAATATTATCAATTGCTTTTATATTTTTAGTTAGTTCTTTAATATTGGTCATCTCATTAAAAAAATTATATAATCGTGAAATCAATTTATCTTTAGAGAATATCTTTAATGGAACCAATTCCTCAAGAACCAATCTTTTAGACTCTTCACTTCCAACTAATCTAACCCCCGTAAAAATTTTTGATTCAAATGACAGGCCAATATCAAACTGCTTTATCTTCAAAAATAATTTTTGGATTTTACTACGAATGCTTTCACTTGAATACGAGAGTCGATCAGCAATTACATCAATCTGGGTATACCCAGTACTATTTATAAGTAATAATGCAATTTTAAATAAGATTTCATCATCACTGTCCGAATCATTTTCACTAATATCTTTGGAATCATATTTACTTTTATCGATTTTGTATCCTTTGGCGGTGGAAATAATTAACCTCTCACCATTGGAAAGCTCATTAACTTTAGCTACATAATTTCTTATGCTCCTCTCTGTTACACCAACTAATTCAGATAACTGTTTGTTAGTAATAAAGTCTTTTTGTTGCAGCAGCACATCTAGCATTTTATTAATATTCTTATTCATAGTATTTTCCTAACCAAGTTATTAATAAGAACTACTATTGCTCATCAACAGTTCCTATTATATTTTTTAAGTATCCGCTTACAAAGTTACATTTTTTTCCTATAGGTAGGAAACTTTTCCCACTAAACGGAAGGTATCTTATGCTACCAACTTTCATGCTGAATACACAAAAAAATAGCCATATCCCTAAAACTTAGGAATATGGCCATCCAAAAATCATCTCTTTTAAAATTTTGTAATTTCTTGACATAAATATTTTCTGATAGAATCCAAATTGTTAATTCTTAACAGCATATATATGTGCACCATTTACAAATAAATACAGTTTAACCTTGTTAAAACGATTATTTTTTAATTTCTACTAAAAAGATAAATACACAACAATCAAAATAAAAGCCATCATAAATCTGACGGCTTTCGTTTAATACTCGATGCCTAATTTAAATTACTATTCAATACAGAATACGCTCTGTCGTTCACTAATCTTAATGGGAACAAGACACTGTGATTCAAATGTTTTATTAAGTGTTTTGACTCTCTGCTCAATTTGTCGTACTCCAATCACTCCCATTTCATAAAAGTTCTGTGAAATACTAGTTAGCTGAGGTTGGACGATTTTACACATTTCAGTACCATCTATACTTATGATAGATAGGTCTTGGGGCACTCTCAATCCAAAGTTACGAGCCTGATTCAATATTCCTATCGCGGTTAAATCACTTGCGGCAACGACTCCTGTAATCTCAGTGTCTTTTCCAAATTTTTTCATAGCTAATTCTCCGGCAACATAACTATAATCCCCATACTCCAACCAGGATTGTTTAGGAGTTATACCATTTTCTAACAATGCTCTCGTATATCCAGCAGTTCTTAATCTACCAGTATACGGATATTTATCCAATCCAACTAATCCTATTTTACGATGACCATGTTCAATCAAATATTTAGTAGCAGTATAACCAATTATTTCATCGTCTGAGCTAACGAAGGGTCTATCATCATCAAATCCCATGGATAAGAAGCAATAGGGTGTATTTGATTCATCTAATAGCTTTAAATTATCCTCTGATAAAGCAATGGATAGCAATAAAACTCCCATAACCGGACGTTCGATCACTGTTAATAATGCCTTTTTTTGTTCCTCAGTGTCAGCACTACCAGAATACACGACAATTAAATTGTATCCGTTTTTTGATGCTTCTGCTTGTATTCCATCGATTATTTCACCGGCAAAATTTGTCTTAACAGAACTGACAACTGCCGCAATAACATTACTCTGCTTTTTAACCAATTCAACTGCAGCTTGGTTTTTTTTATATCCCAGTTCTTCAACTGCTTGTTTTACTTTTTTTTCAGTTTCAGGTGTATAGTATTTGGATTTTCCAGATAAAACGCGAGAAACGGTTGATGGCGCGACTCCGACTTTTCGTGCAATATCTTTTATTGTTGCTGACATTCAACCATCTCCCTACTTTATAATTGATTTCAATTTCTAAACAATAAAGAAGCGGTTTTATATAACCGCTTCATTAAGTATATTATTATTTACCTTCATGAACAATGGCGACTGAAAATCCACCAATGACCATAGCAACAAATCCAATAATCATCATCATACTTTGACTATTTCCAACCATTGGGAAAATAATAAAGCTGGCCAATGATCCAATAATCTGTGGTAAACAAACAGCTATATTAAATAGTCCTAAATATGATCCATTGTTTTGTCCATCCAATGATGTTGTCAACATTGCAAATGGAAGTGTGTTGATCGTAAAGTTTCCAATCCCATATAATGCAAATGCGAAGAGTGCTACCCATTGATTTCCTGTAGTAGCAACAATAACAATACTGATTGCATCTGCAAACAAACCAAATGAATACCAGAACTTACGTTTTGTTTCCTTAGTTTTGGCATAATACAATCCCCAAAGTAGAGCAGCAACACTGTAAAATGCAGTCATAACCCCGTACCAATTACCTGCAGCTTGGAAACCTGCAGATACAGGATCACTTGTGTGCCAAATATTATTGGCCATAGCACCTGTTGCATATGTCCATGTATACATAATTCCAATCCAACTAAATAATTGGACTACTGATAATTCCCAGAAAGATCTTGGAGCCTTTTTAAGTAATTTCCATAAACTTGGTGTAACCTTTTGTTTCTTTACATCTATTTTATGGTACTTAGCATATGTCTCAGGATCATATTCTTTAACATTAAAAATAGTGATTAAACTTGTAATTAGGAGCATCGCTGCACCAACTAAATATGCCCATATTACTGTTAATGGTACCTGTCCTTTAGGAGCAGTGTTCGATACACCAAATTTAGTAAGAATAAATGGTAATAATGCCGCTAAAATTCCTCCAGCATATGAAAAAATTTGTTGCCAAGACCAAGCAATATTTTTCTGACCTTCATTAACCATGTCACCGGCAAGCATCTTGTATGGAGCTAAACAAACATTACTAAATAAATCCATTAATGCAATAGCAACGGCTGCATATATCAGAGCCGTCATAGACCCATATCCAAACCCTAACGAACCAGTAAATGGCAACATGATCATTACAATAACTGTTATCGGAGCACCAACTAATAGATAAGGAATTCTTCTTCCCCATTTAGTCCAAGTGATGTCTGAATATTTACCTAACAATGGCTGAACAAACATTCCCAATAATGGAGGTAATAAGAAGAACCATCCAAGATTATTTGGATTTACACCAATTGTTTGGGTAATTCTACTCATTTGTGATCCCTGCAATGTAAATGCCATATTTACACCTATACATCCAAAGGTCATAGCAAAAATTGTTTTCATTGGTAATGTTGGCAATGAATTATCGAATCCAAATGATTTTTCATTCTTTTCTACTTTTACCGACATATTGTCGGATTTTGCATCTGAAGATTTCAATATTTGACTTTCTCCTTTACTAATTAAAATTGATACACCTTAGCTTCATAAGGACGTATTTTATCACCTTGATCATTTGAATAATTGGAGATTATTTCTTTGGCATTATCTGGAATGTCATATTCACGTTGTAATTCTTTATCAGTGTAATTAGCAATAATAAGTAATGTGCCATCTTGACTCTTACGTGTATATGCATATACATCTGGATCTTTATCATTTCCATCCACTAATGCATAAATACCATCTGTAATAATAGGCATTTCATGACGAAGCTTAATTAATTTTTGATAATAATAAAAGATTGAATCATGATTAGCCAAATCCTTTTTAACATTTATCTGCTTATAATTATGATTCAAATGCTCCCATGTTTTACCTGTTGAGAATCCAGCATTTTCAGTATCATCCCATTGCATTGGAGTTCTGGCATTATCTCTACTATGAATTCCTAAGTATTTCAACATTGTTGGTCCATCAAGTAAATGTTGTTCATCAACAATTTGATGGTAAGAATTAATAGAATCAAGATCGACATAATCATCCAAGCTCTTGAAGTTTGCATTTGTCATACCAATTTCCTCACCCTCAAATATGAAAGGTGTTCCTTGCTGGAAATGTAAGATAGTGGCTAACATTTTTGCACTCAAAACACGGTATTCCTCAGTTGAATCATTTCCATACCTTGATACAACACGAGGTTGATCATGATTATTCCAATATAATGAATTCCAAGCTTCCCCTGCCAGTGCAGTTTGCCATTTAGTTAAATTGGCACGTAAATCAGTTAATGTGGCTTTTCTATCTGACCAGTGACCTAAGGCTGGATTTTTATTACCATCTAACCCCATATGCTCAAACTGGAATACCATATTTAATTCTTTACCGCTCAAATTGGAATATTTTTTAGCTTCCTCAGTCGTAACTGCTGGAGCTTCACCCACTGTTACCATATTGTGATTACTCATTACGTTCTTATTCATTTCTTGTAAAAATTCATGGATACGATGACCGTTTGCAACTAGTGGTTCAGGATTGGCATAAAGTTCATCGGATGCTTTCTTGGCATCAGGCAATCCATTTGGCTTAGAAATATAATTGATTACATCCATACGGAAACCATCAATCCCTTTATCAGCCCACCAATTCATCATGTCATATACTGAATGGCGTACATTGGGATTTTCCCAATTTAAATCCGGCTGTTGTGGTGCAAATAGATGCATATAATACTGACCAGTTTGATCATCATATTTCCACGCTGGACCAGTAAAGAATGAACCCCAATTATTTGGTGCCTTATCATCTTTTCCATCACGCCAAATGTAATAATCGCGATATGGATTATCCTTACCTTTACGTGATTCTTGAAACCATTTATGTTCATCAGAGGTATGGTTAACAACAAGATCCATCATTATTTTCAATCCTAATTTATGTGCTTTGTTGAGTAACTCATCAAAGTCTTCCATATTACCAAAATCAGGATTAATGGCACGATAATCAGCAATATCATATCCATTATCAATTTGTGGTGATTTATAAATTGGACTTAGCCAAACAATATCGACTCCTAGCTTCTTAATATAATCTAATCGTTTCGTAATACCTGGTAAATCACCAATTCCATCACCATTACTGTCTTGATAGCTAGCTGGATAAACCTGATAAACTACTGAATTCTTCCACCAATTTTTCAAAATAATCTTCCTCACTTTTATATACATTCTAATTAAGCAAACGTTTGCTTAATTAGAATGTAAACCTTTTCATCTTTATAGTCAAGCAAACGTTTGCTTAATTAGAAAAAATGTGGTTCCTAAATAAAACTTGCGCTAGTAACTGCCAATTTTACATTTTAAATAATATAAAATGTAAATATTCTTTTAAAGGACCACATAGATAGGTAAGCAGATAACAAAGAAACAGCTATTAAGAGTTACCAGTAAGAGATTACATTATGAATTTAAGCCTGTTGAACCCATCCCTTCACGATTCAGAATAAAATACTTGGTGAATACGAAGTATGAAATGATAATCAATCTATACTTGCATCAAACAAAAAAACATATCTGACATCTATGCTCACAGACTTTAATTATTATTACCACAACTCAGGAGTAGATTTGTCGATAAAAATTGTTCCTCAAGCAAAACAGCTAGTAAAAAAATGTTCTAAATTCTACAAAGAATTTCCAAATCTAGATTATCAAGGCAACTGTTAATCCAAGAAAAAAAGCGGGCCATTTCGGCATTAGATTATTTTTGGAGGATATCCAACAGGTAGATATTTTAGAAGAACCACCAACTGCAATTTACGATAATACTAGATAAAAAAAGGATGCAAAATTTGCACCCTATGATTTAAAAAAATATAGATTTCTTCGTTAATAGCTTAATGAAATCATTCTCAATACATTATAATTTCTTTTTTAACAATTTATTGTTAGACGACAAATTAAAAGAAATTTTTTTTGCTTTCTCTGGTTCCTTATCAAGAATATTATTTATTTCTGTACCAATTTCAGTAACCAAATTCACTACCAGAGCATTACCCATAAGAAAATATCTTGCTGATTTAGTTATTCCATCAATATCTGTCCAACCTGATGGAAAAGTGTTGATTTTTTCGGCTTCCTCTGGTGTCAAAAATCTCTGTCTATTATTCTGTGGATCAACAATTACATGTGACATTCTATTAATGCTATGTTCAGATGTAACCATTGTCCTAGCAGGTTTGTCTATGCTATCAGGATACTGAACCTTCCCCATTGCATAAGGATATCTATGACCATCCTTAGTTTTCTTAAAAACAGATGATTTATCTCTAAGCTTCATCATTCTATTAATAGATTTATCAGATAGATACAGAGATTCATCATTAACATCAGTATCAATTATATCCCTAATTGTTATTGAGTTTCTTGTTTTCGCAACGTAGTTAGAAAAATATGCATGATTATCCATCATAAAACCAATTTTCTTAAATCCACCCTTTATACTAAAGTTTTTAGAAAAATCCGATAACTTATTTAGTTTATCGCTGTTTAACGACACGTCCTGAACAGATTCAATTTTTTCATTTGGTAAATTAACGTTAAATGGGCCCGAATGGTTTAACATATCAGCAGGAACTTTTACGTTAAATTCATTTTTAATATCATTGAAATAATTAGTACTTTTATGGAACGCGAAAATAAAGGTTCTTCTTCTTCTTTGAGGAAATCCATAATCAGCAGCATTGACTACTTTCCAGAATACCCCATATCCTCTATCTGAAAGTGTTCTTAGTATCATACCAAAATCCCTTCCTGGATTGTTACTTTTTACACCAGGTGATGTCAATAGTCTATCAACATTTTCAAGGAAAACGAATCTCGGCTTTTTTTCATCTATTGTTCCTATAATATCCCACCAAAGTACACCTTTTTTACCTTGCATGCCCATGGAATGTGATACGGCTTGAACCACTGAATAATCCTGGCATGGAAATCCACCTACCAATAAATCAAAATCAGGTATTTCCGACTTTTTGACTTGGGAAATATCTTCATTAACAATTTCCTTATTACCAAATCTTTTTTTATAAACCTCATATGCAGCCTGTATCTTTCGTTCCGGCTCATACTGATCAGCCCAAACAACACGGAATCTATCAGAACTATTCTCTAATCCCAATCTAAATCCACCGACCCCTGCAAAGAGTTCTGCCACACGAATATCTTTCATTGCCCTATAGTTTCATCCTTTTACGTTCTGAATTAATTAAATCTCTCACAGTATTCAAATAATCATCAGAAATTTCTGGTTTTAGAACATCGCCATCAATGGACTCCTCCATTCTGGCCTCTTTTTCTTTCAATTTATTATATATTTGGCCATCAATAAATCCTAAACTATTAGATTCATTTTTTGTTTGTAAATAATAATATCGGGTATGCTGGTTGGGTGGGAGGCCTAACCTATGAATTCTATCACGTGATTGTAACATGAATGTAAGATTAAAATTATATTCAAAATACACAGCATCATGAACACTTTTATGCAACGATACTGATTCACCTAAAGTTTGTGGATTAGAAATCAAAACATTAACTTCAGAATTTACGTCCAAAAATTCATCAATTAATCCCTTTCTATCTTCATGCTTAGTTGCCCCATATACAATATAAGATTTTATACCAATTTCTTTCAACTGATTATTTATCTTTTCTAGTGTACCTACAAAGATACCCCAAATCAAGATCTTTTTGTTTTCCATAACCAATTTTTTTACTAATTCAATACCAGCATCAAATTTTGGAGAATCAATATTACTTAAATCAAAGTCAGAGTACGTTTTTACTAATTTTTCCTTCTTACTAGGAACATCTATTTCTTGATAAAAATCTTCTTTACTAATCATATCTATATCATTATCAAAACCCATATTAGAATAATCTATTTTATTCTTCAACAACTCCGGATTTGTTGATACCTGAATCAATCTAATAAAAATAGCTAAAGATGATTTTTCATTTGACCATATAGATTCCGCTAATTCTGATTGATTTAGAGACGGCTTTTTTACCAGAAAAATATCCGGATCAGCCGGAGGAACTTGTAATTGTGTCTTATTTGTTCTCCAAAAGAATGGTGCAATTTTTTTATTTATGTCCTGCACTTCAAAATAATTGGGCTTTTTCAAATCACTTGTAGACCATCCAAAAAAAGATTCATATTCATTACCATACAATATATGTAGAAAATTATATATATCAATATAACTATTGGGTAGTGGTGTTCCTGTCAATACAAATTTAGATTTTGCATTCTTCGACAGTTCCAATGCTTGCAACGCTCTCTTACCAATTGGGTTTTTTATTCTATGAACTTCATCAAACACAAGCATTGTATCTGAATTAATCAAGTCCTTTAATTGATCCATATATTTTTCTAAAGATTCATAGTTAACCAACACTAAATTAGATTTGTTCCAATTTCTTCTAATGTCACCATCAAAATTCAAATCTTGTGTATCTATACATACTAATCGCTTTTTTTCAGAATGATTTCCAAAAACACTTTTGAATTCTCGCTTCCATGACTGAAATGCGTTAATTGGAGAAATAACTAAAATTCTATTTATTTTTTCTTCAGATTGTATTTTATCCCTATTTAAATAAGCAAATACACCCAAAATCATTGCTGTTTTACCTGAACCAGGGACGGAAAAATTTGCTGCTCTTTGCATCATATATTCATAAAATGCGGCTTTCAAATGAAGAGATTTAAACTTTCTTACAACTTCAGACTGTACAATATTAGAAAAATGTATAAATTCATCATCATATCTTGAGTCGGTAGTGTCTTTCAGCACCATTCCTTGGGTTTTATATGCCTTGATAGAATATTTTTCTTTACTAATCATATCAATAATTCTAGGATCAATAACGAATTGTATTATCCGATTATTTCTTTTATTCAATCTTTTTAATCTCTCATTTATTAAATCAATAACAGTTTGAATGTCTTGATAAACCAAATCAGATTTAAGGACATATGATTTATCGTCACAGTATTCTCCAAGGTTTCCTTCCATACGAAGACGTCTATCCCTTTGTGAAATATTATCTTTTGTCAAATCCTTAAAAATAATTCTGTCACTATTATCTATGAATTCTAGTTTAAAGATATCTTTATCAGAATCCGTGACTTCATCAGAAGACATAAGTTTACTATTCATTTCTTTCACTCCTGAATGTGCAAAATTCTTGTATTGTTTTATATTCTGATATATTAAAGAATCAATACGTATGGTAATTATCTCTCGTTCTACACCATTCCATAATTTTGAAAAACGCTCTTTATTCTGTAGAATACGTTGTCTACCATTTTCCCCAGAATCCCAGGATGTATCAACGGAAAGACTCTCATAATTGTCCCTTAGTCCACCTATTGATTCATTCGCTGAACCAGTAAAAAAAACAGTTGCATCATTTTCATCAGTTATAAGACCAAACTTATCATGAAAAATTCCCTTATGATTCCTTAAAAAAGCAATTTTTATATTAGCCTGATTGTTTGCAATCATATAAGCCAAATCGCCTAGATTTGATTTCAAACTTTCATTTAATTTTAATTTTTTCTTTTCAATATATGACACTTTATTTAAAACGTCTCGATATTTATAGCCTTTTTTCATCTCGTCGAAATCAGATTCTGAAATATCTTTTGATAGTATAAACTGAACTTGACCGCCATTAGCCGCTAATCTATCAAGACCTATCGAATATAAACTAAGAGCCTTAATCGAAAAATATGCGGACACTCTTTGATAATATTTTGCTCCACTAAGTAGAGGAACATAAAGTTCCTCTGCTAAATTATCTAATGATGTTGTGTAAGATCCTTTAATACTATCTTTCACCTTACAACTAATCATAGTATTTAATTTCCTTGAGATTCCCGACAATATGATAAAGTTTATTTAGAACATCAATCGCATCTTTATATTCATCGGCATTTAAAGCTTTTATATCTTCATTACTGACGTCAGTAACATCATTCAAGGCACTTCTTATGTTATTTAGTGCCTTTTTTCTACCTTCATCACTTTTTCCACGACGTACTAACTGATTTGAATATATCAATAATTGTTCTGCTGAATCACCTGCATTCTTATCTTCAACTATTTTAGTGGATACATCTTCAGCATTCTCAATCACATTGCTCTTTTCGTTATGATACGCATCATATATATCATCAACAAAATCTTGAGTTTGGTTCAAGTATTTAGATTTCTGAGGGGTATCTATAATATTCTCCAGAATTTTACGAATATCTCTAGTAATATCTCCACCTTTTGAATATAAAGAACTCAAAACTGCAAATATTACCTCTCTAACACTTGATTTGTCTTTACCTTTGTATTTTCGTAGTGCTCTAGAAATTTCATGCATTGGTCCATCCAATTTCATATCTTTCGCTAAATAATATGCATTTTCAGGAGCGTTAACAAACTGCAAATACTCAATTATTAATTTTGCTTCTTCAATATCAGTATTCACAGTTCGTACATTTTTATTTCCTTTTTTAGCTGCATATTCTTTAGCTGTAACTATCTTTTGAACTTTAACCGCATCATAAACATCAAAAACTCTGTCAATAGGATCATAATCAATTTTTTCTTCTCTACCAAACTGTAAATCTACTTCCAATAACTTAATATTCTTTTTATCAATATCAGTGGACATGTCAAGTGGAAGTATAACTGCTTCAAAATATTGTGAAATCTCCTTGCGACTTTCGATTTTACGAAGTGCCGTGTAACGCCTATTTCCATCAATCACTCGCCCATCATTCAATACAACTCCTGGTTCTTGCTGACCTTTTTCATCTATTGAGTCCATAGTCAAGCGCATTGATTCTTTATTAGAGTTATATATAAGATTTTCAAGTATTTGATTATATTCCGGGTCTTGGTTGTCTGTGGCAGGCGCAAAATCATCTATCCCACGCTTTACGATAAAACGCTTATACGCCGTATTTATTCGACCATTTTGATTGTTATAATATAAATACTTAAGAGGTATTCTATAAACATCAAAATTAGTTTTGTCAACTCCTGAAATACTCAATTTTTTTACTGCATTAGTTTTCACAACTTCATTTTTATTAATAAGTTCATTCAAAGAAATCATTATAACCTCCTAATGGTTAACAACTATCATCCAATATAGCGCTTACATGTGTATTATAACAAATACAATTCAATGATTAATCCACATATAGTATTATATTACATGAATAAACGATTTCTTTTTCTAAATATTTTTAAAAATACACAATTTGTTAAAATATTAATAGAAATAATTATGCCCGCTGGTATCTAACCATAACTTAATTAAATCCTATATTAACCCAACAAAAAAAGGCACATCCCAAAGGACATGCCAAATCAAACCAATCTAATACCAAGCAGGTTTATCCCCATCAGTACCAGGTTTATCAACACCAACAGACTCGCGGTTAAACTTATCAGGTGCTTGTGTAATATCAACAACCAATTGGGCAATCGACTTACGTGAAACCTCAGTACCCTTGAAGGTTTCATCTTTTTGTGTAGTCTCATAATCAACTTCGTCTTTATCAGTCAACCAAGCTGGACGAATAATTGTATATTCCAAATCTGAATCTTCGACAACTTTGGCAGCGGCTGCATAAGTAGTAATGTAGCTACCAAGTGTACTGTTATTCCACTCACCAAACTTGCCGGGAACTTCGTCATAAATTCCAAGTGTTGAAATCCAGATTAAGCGTTTCACACCTGTAGCGTGCATGGCTTCGACAACTGCCTTAGCTTGCTGCTCAATATTTCCACCAGCAAGGTTAGCATAGACAACATCAACGTCTTTCATTGATTCAACCAATGTCTTTTCATCAGTAGTATCTCCACCAACGATTTCAACCAATTTATTATCAATATCACGTAATCTTTCGGGACGTCTCAAGTACAATCTCAAACTATTATTAGTTGAATCCAAATATATTTGTGTTGCTCGGCGAGCAATCTTACCATTAGCACCAAGTATTAATACTTTTGTCATTATTATATCCCCCTGTTTTCTTTACATTCTCACTATAGTTTAGATCAATATTTAATACAAAAATAGCTTCTCGCAAAATTAAAATAGACATAACTTTGATAATTATATTTATACTGTCATTTATTAGTTACCGCTTCCATTTTATCAAACAGATAAGAAGCAGTCCCAATTTACAATGATTTAATATATTTTACTTCAAAATATCACTCTGAACTTGATCGATCATCTGACCGTAGGCGATAGGTCCTTTATATTGCCAACTAGAGTCGTCACCATACTGAAACAAGTTACCATTTTTAACAGCGGGAATATTCTTCCACAAGGAATTCTTAAACAAACTAGCATCCTTATCACTATTAACTAAGAAGATATAATCAGCATCTAACTTGGCTAACTTCTCCAGTGAAACTGACGACCAATCAGCTGTAGCTTTTTTAGAAACTTCCTTAACTAAAGCTGGTTCCTTCAGCTTAAGATCACCATACAATAATGCCCCACTGGCTGACTTGTCACTAACTATAAATGCCGAATTATTAGTTACCCACAATACAGCGGCTGATTTTCCAGAGGCCTTTTGCTTAAGATTTACACGAGTCTTCTTAACTTTTTTATCATACTTTTTCAAGACTGACTTAGCTTTATCGGACTTATTAACTGCTTTTGCCACATCCAAGAATTGAACACGCCAACTTACATTTTCTCCATTTTTAACGACATAAGTTGGGGCGATTTTTTTGTATTGTGCATATTTGCCATTTTCCACTGCACTATTAGTTCCCATTAATATCAAGTCTGGCTTTGCTTTAGTCACAGCCTCATATGGCAAAGTGTAGTCGATCAAAGGAACATTTTTCAAATCCTTCTTCAAATATTCCTGGGTTCCAGAACCATTCTTTACTGACCACTGTACGACTGGTTTAATACCTAATGCCACCAAGTAATCCTCCAAATAACTACCAACTACCCTTTTGGGATGAGTTGGAAGGGACACTCTATGTCCCATGTTATCCTTCAAAGAACGTGTCGACTCTGAACTATTACTACTATTACTACAAGCCGTTAATAATACCGCAAAAAATACTGTCATCATCAATAATACTCGAACAAATTTATTCTTCTTCAAAATATTCCCTCCCAAATTCACTTGTTACCACAAAACATTAGTAGATACCCTGATTATCAACGGAATAGCTAACAAAAGTCAATAGAATGTAGTAAAATTAGGCCATAAAATATAACCTGAGTATATTACTTTTATACCTAAAATATGTAATATGTGATTGGGATTTGGAGGAGATATTATGAATATAATTGAAACTAAAAATGTCTGTGTAAGCTACGAAAAGAAGCTGACTATTCATGACCTGTCTATCCAAATTCCAAAGGGTCAAATAACTACTTTAATCGGGCCAAATGGTTCTGGAAAGTCTACCTTGATCAGAACGATAGCTCACTTACTACAACCATGTGACGGTGCTGTATTTCTAGACAGCAAAGATATCTGCAATCAAAAAACCAGTAATATCGCCAAGGAACTGGCAGTTCTTCCACAATCAAGTAGTACTGTAAATGATCTAACAGTCAAAGATCTAGTAACCTTTGGCCGTATTCCATATCGTAAACACTTTGCACCACTATCAAAAGTCGATCATGAAAAAATCGACTGGGCCATGGAAAAAGCATCATTACAAGACTTACAGAACAGAAATCTCAGTACCCTTTCTGGTGGTCAAAGACAACGTGCCTTTATTGCTATGGCAATTGCTCAAGATACCGATACGATCATACTTGATGAACCAACAACTTATCTAGACTTGACGCATCAATTAGATGTTATGCTCTTGATCAAAGATCTCAACGAAAAAGAACATCGTACCATCATCATGGCGTTACACGACCTCAATCATGCCGCTAGATTCTCTGACCAATTGATTGCTATTAAAGATGGTACGCTTCAAACAAGTGGTCCGGTTCAAAAAGTCATTACTCGTGACAATCTTCGGAGTATCTTTAATATTGATGCCAAGATCATTGAAGACGACAACAAACCAATGATCCTCACCTATAATCGTTGGAAAAACGGTGTTGCTATATGACAACCAAAAAATTCACTTTCCACTTAGTTTTCGAACTAATCATACTATTTGTGTTGCTTATTTTAAGTATCCGTTATGGCGCCAATCAAAATAGTAACGGTACTGTTTTTAACTCTATATTTAACTATCAAAAAGGAAATCTTGATCAACAGATCATCCGACAGATCCGGCTTCCACGTGTCATTGGCTCCGCAATCATCGGAAGTGCTCTAGCTTGTAGCGGTGCTCTAATGCAAAGTGTCACTAAGAACCCCTTGGCAGACTCTGGACTACTCGGAATTAATTCCGGTGCTGCTTTGATGTTGACGATTTGCTTTATTTTCTTCCCCAAATTTTCAACCGAACAAACAACTGTATTCGCAGTAATTGGAGCTTTGGTAGCTTCGGTTCTAGTCTTTGGAATCAGCTCAATGAAACACTCACAGATGAATCCAGCTATCCTAGTACTAGCTGGTATGGCAATTAGTGCCTTTTTCACCGCTATAAGTGAAGGGTTAGCACTTATTACCCACCTCAAGCAGGACTTGGCCTTTTGGCACTTTGGTGGCATGTCTTCGGTCAGTTGGTCACAACTAACTAATCTGGGACCTTTTATTATTATTGGACTTATTGTCGCACTACTACTTTCACCAAGTTTGAATCTGTTAAATCTAAGTGACGATTCGATCCAAAGTCTCGGTAAAAATACGAATCTGGTTCGTCTACTTTCACTACTTTGTGTCGTTATATTGTCAGGAATCTCAGTAGCCTTAGTGGGCGCTGTTGCCTTTGTTGGTTTAATCATTCCACATATTGCTAGATTTCTAGTCGGCACAGATTATCGCAAGGTAATGCCATTGACACTGCTTCTTGGAGCCAATTTGACTCTTTGTGCTGATCTAGTTGCCCGCACAATAAATCCACCAAATGAAACACCGTTTGGCATCATTATTTCATTAGTTGGTGTGCCATTCTTCATTTATTTGGCCAGAAAGGATGGTCAAAATATATGAAAAATAGAAAGTTGTTCCTCTGGATAACAAGTTTGATTATCTTAATAATAATTCTAGCCGTTATAAATTTGAACACTGGTGAGATGCGTGTTTCGCCAAGTGAGATCTTACAATTGGTCATCGGTAAAGGTACATATGAGAATTCTATTGTTATCTTCAACTTTAGACTACCACGTATCATTGTTGCTATTCTTGTCGGATTTGCCTTGGCGATTGCTGGTAATGTACTACAGATAACTACTCAAAATCCCATGGCAGACACAAGTTTCTTAGGCATCAATGCTGGAAGTGGCTTGGCCGTTATGTTATTCATCGCTTTTGTTAAGGATCAAGATGCTAACTTGTTCTTATTGCCATGTTTGGCCTTACTTGGTGCCATTTTCAGTACTGCACTAGTCTTTATTTGTGCATACAAAAAGGACACCGGTATAACGGCAAATCGCTTATTGTTGACTGGTGTCGCATTATCCGGATGTTTTTCATCCGTTATGGTCTTGTTCACCTTGAAATTATCACCAGAGAATTATCAATTCGTCATGAATTGGTTGACTGGTAGTATTTGGGGAACTAGCTGGTCGTTTATTTTGATATTTATCCCTTGGTTTGTCATTTTCACTGCCTTGATCTTCAGTAAATCAAAGATTCTTGATACCTTCAATCTTGGTGACGACTCCGCTAAGTCGCTTGGAATTTCACTCAAAAAAGAACGTATCATCTTAATTGGTTCAGCTGCCATTTTGGCTGGTGTCAGTGTATCCATCTCTGGATCTATTGGTTTTATTGGATTGATAACTCCAAATCTTGCTCGTCGTGTGATTGGATTTAGAAGTAGTAAGCAACTAATCTTATCTGGATTCTTAGGAAGTTGTCTACTAATCGCCTCTGACACACTTGGCAAAATCATAAGTACTACGACCGAACTTCCCGTCGGTATCATCGTCGCAGTTATTGGTGCACCGTATTTTGTATACATTTTGATCAAATCTAACGTATAATTTCACCTTTATTCGTCCTTTTTACAATTAGTCATTTCCACATGCTATAATTTGGATGTAATATATTGTCTCAAGGAGGCTTATCATGACAAACAATGTGGCCCACTTAATCAAGGTTGCTTCAAATGAGATCTCACGTAGTATCAATGATTTTGCGTCTAAATATAATCTGACCGGTACACAGGTACAAATAATAGATTTTCTAACTAGTCTACCGGAGAAAAAAGATATTTTTCAAAAAGACGTTGAAGCTGAATTCAATATTCGACGTTCAACCGCAACCAATATCCTTAAGAATATGGAAAAAAAGGATCTTATTAAACGTGTCCAAGTTTCAAGTGATTCACGATTAAAAAAAATCATCCTTTTACCTAAATCAACTGAATTAAAAGGTGCAATCGATAAGTTCATGAAAGAAAATGATCAAAAGATTCTCTCAAGTCTTGGCGCATTTGAACGTCTCGGTTTCACCCGTGCATTACAAAAGTTACCTGAAAAACTCAAATCAGATAAAAAGTGAGGTACTAGTTAAATGAAGAAAGTTATTATGGATTGTGATCCCGGAATCGACGATGCTATTGCATTGACAGTTCTATTGGCACATCAAAAACAAGTCGACCTTATTGGTCTAACGACCGTAGGTGGCAACGTTTCACTAGACAAAGTTACTGCAAATGCCAAAAAATTACTGACCTTTCTGGGTTCCAATACACAACTTGCCTCTGGACAATCACAACCACTAGTTAAAGAGATAGAAACTGCTGGTGAAATTCACGGTAAGACTGGTATGGATGGCTATGACTTCCCTAAAGAGAGCAGTGACTATCCATTAACAAGTCATAACGCCGTTACATTCATGTATGACAAAATTTCTAATTGTGACCAAAAAGTGAATATTGTTGCAACGGCCCCACTTACCAATATTGCTCTGTTACTAAAGACTTTCCCAGATGTCTCTAAAAATATTGAACATATCTATATTATGGGTGGCTCAACCTTGCAAGGTAACATAACTACTGCTGCTGAATTCAATGCTTATGTCGATCCAGAGGCTATGAAGATAGTCTTTGATTCTGGATTACCGATTACTCTTTCTGGCTTGAATTTAACTGAGAACAAAGCCTACATGACAATGGATGAGATTGATCATATCCAGGATTTAGGTAAAGTCGGCGTTATGGCACGCTCAATTCTTGAGTTTTATTCTTCAGCTGAACTTGCTAAAGGTATGACAAAAATTCCCGTTCACGATGCTTGCGCCGTTATGAGCATGCTTGCTCCAGAATTGTTCACCAAGAGTACCAATTATTCAATTGATGTCTCACTTTCAAATGATCAATTCCGTGGTATGACTTATCCTGACCGCCGAGTTTATTCTGAAGAACACAACAATATCGAAGTTTTGGAAGATGTTGACCGTGAAGCTTTTGTTCAATATCTGTTTGACTCTATCGCTTCTTATAAATAAATTGGTAACGAAAAAACCGACAATTAATGTCGGTTTTTATTTTTTCTAAGGTGTTTTTTTGCTTTCTTTTAAACTACTAGTGCTCCTCTTATTTACTTCTCAAATTTGCGGCTTAAACGCGCACCAAAACACAATTTCTTCCGATTAACGTACATAGGACGTCATTCACATTCGTGAATGGCGCCCCATATTATGTTAATGCTCGGAAATTTTCGTGTTTTGGTGCGCTCCTCTAGAACTTAGCAAGTCCTCCAGCTGGATTACTCCAATCTGGTGATTGTGCGGTAACAACTAGCTTATCATTCACAAAGGCATTAAGTCCTAATTGACTCATTTCTCTTCCATAACCTGACCCTTTAACACCGCCAAATGGTAGCTCTGGCAAGGATACTAAGAATGAATTTACAAAGACCATACCTGTTTCAATTTTACTTGCAATTTCTTTGCCATGTGCAGGATTTCTTGAAAGTACGATGCCACCCAAACCAAGTTCTGAATCATTAGCTAGGTCAATTGCTTCTTGATCACTGCCTACTTTGAACACTTGTGCCACTGGTCCAAATAATTCATCGTAAAATTCAGGATTATCTTTAGTAATATTTGTCAAAATAGTTGGTTGGATAAATTGACCAGGTAAATCAATAGGCTCATTTCCAAAGGCAACTTTTGCACCACCTTCAATAGCCTTATCAATCTGCCCTTGTAATTTAGACTTCGCACGTGCTGAATTCATTGGTGCATAAGAAGTCTTTGGATCCATTGGATCTCCTGGTTTCAACTTTGCAAAAGCCACTTTTAATTTGGCTAAGAACTCATCATACAAGTTATCGGCAACGATAAATCTCTTATTTGAAGTACATACTTGACCATTATTGTAGATACGAACTCTCCAAGCTAGATCAACAGCCATATCAACATCGGCATCGGATAACACGACAAAAGCGTCTGATCCACCTAATTCCATTGAGTTTTTCTTTAAGTTTTTACCGGCAACGGCTGCGACTGATTGACCACCACGTTTTGAACCAGTCAGTGCAACTCCTTGTATACGAGAATCTGCAATGATGTCACTAACTTGGTCATAACTGGCAAACAAGTTAGTCAAACTACCATCTGGTGCACCTGCTTCTTTAACAATCTTTTCAAACGCTTCAGCAGATCCAGGAGTATTTGAAGCATGCTTCAAGATCATTGGGTTACCAACTATGAAGTTTGGTGCAAAGACACGCATTATTTGATAGTACGGAAAGTTCCATGGTTCAACCATCATCAATACACCGGTTGCTTGATGAAGTATCTCAGCGGCACCAGTGGCTTTTGTAGATATTGGTGTTGGTTTCAACAAGTCTTCGCCATTTTCTGCATAATAATCAGCAATGATCGCGCACAACTCCACTTCACCTTTTGATTCATTCAAAAGTTTACCCATGTCTATTGTGGCAATTTTTGCTAGCTCATCTTCATTTTTTCTCAATAATTCCGCAATTTTATGCAAAATTCTAGCACGATCAGCTATAGGTTCATCGCGCCATTCTTTATATAGTGCATGCCCAGTACTCAAGGCCTTTTCGATTTCATCAGCCGTTGCATCTGGGTATGATTTCACAAGTTCATTATTATATGGATTAACTGTTTTATAAGCCATTTTAATCGCTCCTAATATTCAAAGAATTGAAATAAACTACACCTGAGTTACGGTTTTATTGTAACTTAATCGTTTGTTTTTACAATTATTTTAACTCAAGCGCTTACATTAATAGAATGAATTATTAGGAGATTATTAATTTGATATTTGAAATTTTCTTAGACTAATTCGCCGGAAAGCTCAGTATAATCAACTCCCAGACTATCGCTAACGGCCTTCTCAGTTAAATTACCATGGTAAGTATTAATACCGCTCATAACAGTATGATTAACACTGGCTCTTTGAATCCCTTCATTAGCAATCTGAATCGCATACGGGAGAGTTGCACTGGATAATGCTTCTGTGGCAGTCTTTGGAACGGCTCCGGGAATATTGGCAACTGTATAATGGACAACTCCATGTGATAAGTAGATCGGATCTTCATGTGTTGTAGCTTTAATGCTAGTTTCAAACATCCCACCTTGATCAATCGGAATATCCACCACAACAGACCCCGGTTCCATACTCTCGACCATTTCTTCTGTAACAAGTTTTGGAGCGACCGCACCTGGAACTAAGACAGCTCCAACAACCAAGTCAGACTGTTTGACGCACTCAGCAATATTGTGAGGATTGGACATCAAAGTGTGAATCCTACCGTCAAAGATATTCTCTAATTCAGCCAATCTCTGTGCATTGATATCAAGAATCGTCACGTCAGCACCCATTCCAACTGCCATCTTAGCAGCATTGAATCCCACTGTACCGGCTCCAATAATCGTTACTTTACCCTGTCGAACTCCAGGTGTTCCACCTAGTAACAACCCTTTTCCCTGATGAGGTTCTTCTAAGAAATGTGCACCAACTTGTACTGACATTTTCCCAGCAATCACACTCATTGGAACTAACAATGGCAATCCGCCTCTTGGTCCAACCATTGTTTCATAAGCGACCCCAGTTACTTTGTTATCCATAAGTGCATCTGTCAAAGGTCTATTTGCGGCAAGGTGTAAATATGTATAAATAATTAAGTCTTCACGGAAATACTTGTACTCTGAAGCTATCGGCTCTTTGACCTTAATCACCATTTCACAGTCCCAAGCTTCTTTGGCACTTCCAATTGTGGCACCTATTGATTCATAGTCTGTATCGAGATATCCGGAACCTACACCCGCACTGGTTTCAACAACTACTGTATGTCCAGCCTTTATTAAGTCTGAAACACCGGCTGGGAACATTCCTACACGATCTTCTTGGCTCTTGATTTCTCTAGGTATACCAATCTTCATTTTGAATTCTCCTTTGTTTTTGGAATCGTTTTCCTTAATATGGCTTGAGCATATCATATAATTAATCCCTTCACAATATCAAAAAATATATAATACCTTTTTCCAAAGTAATCCTTGATATGAACGAATTCACCACTAAAAATAAATATTTTATTTTGAAATATTCACAAGATATTTTCGATATTGAATTTTGGATCCACGATACACTCACACCCAAAACCAATTTCAAAATATTACGTCTCAAATCAATGTTTCACCTTGATAAATCAACCTAGAAACCGTATAGTTATAATATTGGTATATTCCACATAGGTACCAACAAGTTCTATAAAGGAGAACAAATTATGGTACTAAAATATCAAGAAATCGCAAGTGACTTAGCTAATAAAGTTAATAATCATGACTACACTGACAAACTTCCCAGTGAAGGTGAATTGATGACCGAATATGACGCCAGTCGCAATACCATTCGTAACTCACTAGACATTTTGTATAATCAAGGATTGATCAAACGTATCCAAGGTAGTGGCTACTTCGTCAACACTGCATTACACGGTGAAGATTACGTTATGAACCTAGCCAACAAAGTAGGAATGAACTCGCTTGGCGTTAAATATCCGATAACTTCCAAAGTTTTGAAGTTAGAATCAATTCAAGCTGACGATAAATTGGCTAAAATACTCGAATGCGAAGTCGGTGCGCCAGTATATTTCATACAACGACTTCGCCACAGTAACAACAAACTCTATGCACTAGAAACGACATATTATTTAAAGGAGTTCATCCCCTATCTTAATAAAGAAATCTGCGAAAAATCTATCTTCAGCTTCATCATCGAAAATTACCACATTTCGATTAAAAACGCCGATGAATATGTTACTATTCATAATTTAACAGCCACTGAAGCCAAGATTACTGAACGCACTGAAAATTCACCAGCTTTGAGAATTGAGGAAATAAATTATCTCAAAAGCGAGCGTCCATTCAATTATTCTAAAACTTGCTACTTCCAAGATGATTTGACACTTTATTATCATGTAAGTAACTACCTAAACTAGAGAGTGAAAAATACCGGGAGATGCCGAGCAGTGCCTAGACTATTGAATGTATCACAAAATGATACATTCAATAGTCGTAGCAAGCACAGACATCTGGTATTTTTCACTCGTTTCAACCAAAAATGTGATGGTAGTATTACTCAAATTTGCAGCGAAAACGTATGCCAAAGCACAACTTTCTCCGTTTAGTTCAAAAAAGCCTAGCATTTACTTTCGTAAATACTAGACTTTTTCGTACTATACTCAAAAGCTGAACGCGCTTTGGCACACTTTATATTTCACACTATCTTTAATCAGTAACAGCATCCCCTGCATCAGCAGCGATTTCTGCACCTTTTGCTTGTTCTTCTGTATATAACTTATTATCGTAAAACTTGATGAATGGATAGTAAATCACTGTGGCAGCTAGTGCTGTTACAACACCCAACACTGCACCTCTCCAATCACCACCGGTACCAATAAATCCACTTAGACCAACTGGTGATGGCCATGGAACTTGAGCAATAACAGCATGGACCATATGGAACTTAATAGCAAAGTAACTGATTGAAGCAGCTACCATTGGAGCTAGGAAGAATGGTACAGCCAAATATGGGTTATAAACCATTGGCATACCGAAGATAATAGGCTCATTGATATTGAAGATCGATGGAACAATGGCAGCCTTACCAAGAGTCTTCAATTGTGTAGATCTGGCAAATAATGTAATGAAAATAACCATACCTAAAGTAGCACCTGAACCACCAACTGTAACGAACATGTTGTTGAATTCACCAGCGAATGGAATATTTCCACCAGCTTGGTTAGCTTCCATATTTGCTAAAACAATAGGTGTAAGGAATGATGTGATGATTGTAGCACCGTGAATACCAACGATCCACAAAGCATGAATCAAGAAGTAAATGACCATGACACCAAGCCATGAACTAGCTAAGTTAGTAACGAAACTAAATGGAATTGAGATCATCTTGAAAATATCTGTTCCAAGAGCAACCAAAGTTCCGTTGATGATCAAAACAACAAATACAATAACAAATGTTGGAATCAAAGCTGTAAATGAACGTGAAACACCTGTTGGTAATGTATCTGGCATCTTAATGATCCAGTTACGTTTAACACAGAGACAATATAATTTAACAGCTAGAATCGACATAATAATTGCTGTAAAAATACCACTAGTACCTAATCTATCGATTGTTGCACTCATACGGAATCCATTAACAACTGTTTCTGTAGAAGTGATTGAGTTAACAAGCTTCAATGTTCCACCCTTAACTACCAATTCTGGTAGACATAAGAAGAATGCGAACATTGATAAAAGAGCACCGTTAAGCGGATTAACAGAGATTTTCTCTTCATGAGCTTGAATCTTGGTATATTCGTAACCAAAAACCAAACCAAAGTATAACGACAAGATTCCCATTGTACATGTATTAGCTAACATGTATAGGTCACTAAATTTGAAAAATGTAGCGTCGAAGAATCCCTTTAGAGCAGGAAATGTATCTGGCAAAATATTCAAAACTAAGAACATTGAACCCACGATAGTGAACGGAATACTGGCCATACCAGCTGCCATAACACCACGAACGATTCTGAATTGAGATAGTTTACCCATTGGCCCCATAAGGTATTTTTCCATAAACTGGAATACTTTATTGTTACTATCCATTTCTACTTCTCCCTATAATATATTTTATAGATTTATCGAATTGCGATAATCCTTAATTCTCGATAATGACTTGTCTAATCCATTACTGATATTGTAAATTTTGCGTTCAAGTACCAGACATCCCAAAGCCCCAATTATTAGGATACTGATCATAAAATTGGCTCCGTTTGGACGTACAAATGGAAATATCTCTGAAAACATTGATGTATAGCTTAATCCAGCCATTATCAGATTAACTAATAACTGTGCCAAATAATATCTGAAAGCATGCGGTACATCGTTTCCTCGATCATGATATTTCTTAACTTGTTCAACTATCACAAAAATAGAACTGATCAAAAGTAGCGCGGGAATAATAGCGGCAGGCTTGTGATAACCTGCGAGTAATATAAACCAATACATATTGGCGAAGAAATATCCGGCTGTTAGATACCGAATCAGTAAGAATCGATTAAAATACATACTGCGAATACTCACCTTGTTCTTATTTCTCTCGAAATCTTTCTTTTCAGCATCAGTCATTAAATATTCCTCCATAAATAGTTGAATTAAGTTAAATCTGCTCCATTGGACTCAATAACTTTCTTATACCAATAGAATGAATCCTTACGTGAACGTTCCATTGTACCAACACCTTCGTCATTTTTGTCCACATAGATAAAGCCGTAACGCTTATCCATCTGACCAGTTCCGGCAGAAACAAGATCGATACAACCCCAAGGTGTGTAGCCCATTAGATCAACGTGATCTAAGACAACGGCCTTTTTTACTTCCTCTAAGTGAGCTCTTAGATAATCGATTCGATAGTCATCGTGGATCTCTCCGTTGGATTCAACCTTATCAAATGCTCCTAAGCCATTTTCAACAATGAATAATGGTAAGTGATATCTATCAGTCAATAGATTCAATGAATATCTCAAACCAATTGGATCAATTGGCCAACCCCAGTCACTAACTTCCAAATAATCATTTTTGGCGATGACATCACTAGGATCTACCAAGTGATCGGCATCTATTTTGTCAGCTGAAACAGTCATTGATTGGTAATAACTGAATCCTACATAATCAACGACACCCTCACTCAGAATTACTTTATCCTCTTCAGTAATGTCACTACGGTAGCCGTTACGCTCAATGTATGCTTCAGTTTCCTTAGGATATTCACCGAATACATGCACATCTGAGAACCAGTTACGACGTTGGTCAACGCGTTGTGCCAATAAGATATCCTTTGGTGCTGAAGTCTTAGGATAAACTGGTGTGTAATTGATCATACAACCTATCTCAAAGTCAGGATTGATCTTTCTGGCTTCTTTGATTGCTAGTGCTGAAGCAACTAATTCATAATGGGCAGCTTGATACATTGCTGCTTCGTTATTTGTGTCCTTTGAGAAGATAAGTCCAGAATTAGTTGTCATCATGAATTCATTGTTAAACGAACTCTGGTTGTCAATTTCATTGAAGGTCATCCAATACTTAACTTTGTTCTTGTAACGCTTGAAACAAGTCGTCGCAAATTTAACGAAAAAGTCGATAACCTTGCGATTGGCAAAACCACCATATTCCTCAACTAGGTGATAAGGCATTTCAAAATGAGCTAGTGTGATTACTGGTTCGATTCCATATTTGTGACATTCATCAAATAAGTCATCGTAAAATTTCAACCCTTCTTCATTTGGTTCCTGCTCGTCCCCCTGTGGAAAGATTCTTGTCCAAGCGATAGATGTTCTGAAACACTTGAATCCCATTTCCGCAAAAAGTTTTACATCCTCTTTGTAATGATGATAAAAATCTATTGCCTCATGATTAGGATAATTCTTACCCGGGATCACTCCATCAGTGATCTCACGTGGTGTTGTATTTGATCCAACCGTCATAACGTCAGCAACAGATACACCTTTACCACCATCTTGCCAGCCACCTTCTAATTGATGAGCGGCAACAGCTCCTCCCCACAAGAAGCCATCTGGAAATTTCATTTCAGACATATAATTTGCACCTTTCTATATTAATTTTATGAAACCGTTTTCTCTACAAGCACTAGTATAATTTGTTGGTACTAATATTTCAAGTACCAATATAATTTAATTGTTAGACAAAATAAAAAAATCGCTATCTCACGCTGTTTAGGCATGTAATAACGATTTTTTATTTAGTGTTTTGGTAAAAAATACATACTTTAAAAATCCTTTGGTTACTTTCACAAATAACTATGCTAAGTTGAAACTATAAACATTTTATTTGGGGGCAGTCAATGAAGCTATGGCATAAGATATTTTTCATCACAATAGGTCTGATTGGATTCATCAGTCTTTGCTTTGTCATTTGGATTAATTATCGTGAGGTTATTGAGACCTTCTTTACCTATACTTTCGACCGCCAAACATTAATCAACTTATTACGGCATCAGGGTAAACATAATATAATTCTATTCATGGCAGTAATAGCTATTGGATCAGCTATTCCCGGTATGCCAATTGCGGCAGTAGCGGTTCTAACGGGGGTCTGCTTTGGTAACTGGCTTGGATTTGCCATAAATGTAGTTGGTATTTTCCTTGGAAACTTACTATCACTATACATTTTAGGCAAATTTCCACACAAAATTAGACCAAGTCGCTTTCGTCCAGTAGCTGATCATCTCAAAAATATGCGCCATCCCCGATTAGGACTTAGTATCGGCTATGCTGTGCCAATGTTGCCAACTCTATTAGTCAATTACGCAGCACTAGAAATGCAAATATCGTTAAAAAACAAGGCTATGTGTATCTTAATTGGTTCCTTACCAGTTTCATTTCTTTACGCATTCGGTGGCAATGAATTGTTAGTGGGAAATACAAAGGCAGGCGTTATAATATTGGCTCTAATCTTATTATTATTTGGATTATACGAAATCATTAAACGAGATCAACGTATTTTGAAAGCTAATGATTAATTCGGATATTCAATAAACTGGAATTCTTTAGGCATATTTATCAAGCCAAGGAATTCCAGTTTTTCATTTATCAAAAATATAATAATTACACCATAAACAGAATGTTTACTAAACTAGTGATATATTGGAATTAACATCAAACTATAATAGAGGTATGAATCATTGAGTGAAAAGAAGTTTAACATCGGAGTAGATGCCGGTGGGACCAAGACTAGAGCCTGTTTATTCGATGGAGACACTGTAATTTCAGAACCCATCACTGACATGGGTAATCCAGTAGAGAATTATGATTTGGCAATGAACAATATTCAATATGCAATCGACTCTGTTTTGCACGATAAAAACATATCGTCTACAGATGTATCTTGTATTGGAATCGGTTGTGCTGGCGCAGATTCATCTGGATTAGTTCCAATTATGGTGCACTCGTTTGAGAAGAAATATAAAACTAAGATAATTATAAAAAGCGACGTCGTTATGAGCCACATCGCCACATTCAACAACAAAGACGGTGTCTTGTTAATATCTGGTACTGGGTCAGCCGTCATCAATCGTGGCAACGACAAATTCATCAAAAAAGGTGGTTGGGGACCAACAATCGGTGATCAAGGTAGTGCCTATTGGATTGGCATTCACTTCGTTAAACAACTGACTGAATATATGGACGATAACCCTGTTGAAAAGGGATTTGAAGAATTGGTTCCTAAACTTCAAGAAACACTCAAAGATAGAAAAGACATTATCGATACAGTTTATTTACGACCTAAGAAAAATGTCGCAAATCTGTCATTAATAACGCTTGAATTCCCAGATAATCTTTATGTTAAAAAACTATTGAACTATGCCGGCCTTGAATTGAGCAAGATGGTACTATCAGTAATTACTTATCCTGAAAATACAAATCTTGCCATTGAAGGTAGCGTCATCAAGAATAATGCCGTTGTCCGTCATGCGATGGAACATAACTTAACTAAACATGGTGTTAAATTCACTTATCGTGATACTGTTTCCGGTTCACATGGGGTTTTATTTTTGAGTTAAAATGTCTAATAACGCATGGCTTTTTCCGCTAAAGTTCAAGACACATTTCGATATTCTTTCTACTTGTTTGCTTCGCAAACGCGTAATAACACATAATTTTTTCCGCTTAATTTAAATATTCCTAGCAATCACGATGTGATTACTAGGAATATTTAAGTTAATGCTCGAAAATTGCCCATGTGTTATTACGCTCTAAATCAATCATAAGCATTGCCACCACTATGCCCACCAACTAGTGAAGCTCGACTTTTAGCAGTTCCAGCATCCAAAAGTGAACTAGCCTTGATCAGTGAATTGAAACCAAAACGTTTACGAATATCATCGACCAAATAATCCAAGTCGTGTGCCTTGATCTGTTTATCTGCCTTTTGGAAAATATCCAGCTGCAGGTCATTATCATCAGTTAGATCTCCAACACTGACACTGATATTCCTAACTATTTCACCGTTATATAGCTCTCTAAACATCAACAATAACTGCGCTACAATATCTTTATTCAAATTAGTGGCTTCAATTTTCTTAGACTTACCAAACCCACTTTTATCACTGATCTGATTGAAACCAAACCCGACATATAAATGGATATTTCGTGCCATCTTATGTCTTGAACGGATACGTGATGCCACCTGCTCACCTATTTCTCTTATGACAATTTCAATATCACGTTGTTTAGTGTAATCCCGTGGCAATACTTGTGAATTACCAAATGACTTAGACTTAGCGTGGAACTTTTGCGTTAATATTGACCGATCCACTCCCCAAGAATGTGCGAAAAGTTGTTCACCAACGACGCCGAATTCTTTTTTTAACCAGTAAGGATCATAACTGGCCAATTCTTTTATCGTATAGATACCTAATTTGTTCAAGCGTTTTTCTGTTCTTTTGTTCACTCCCCAAAAGTCAGTTAAGTTATCGATCTTCCAAACCTTATCCGGTACATTTTGATAGGACCAATATGCCATGAAACTCTCATTGTGCTTGGCTTCATTGTCTAGTGCTAATTTGGCCAGCAATGGATTATCTCCAATACCAACGGTCGTATACAAGCCCAATTTATCTCTAACTTCCCTTTGAATCCTTCTAGCGACATCAAAAGGTGTCTTGCCAAATAACCTCCAAGACTTGGTCAGATCCAAAATACTCTCATCAATTGAATATGGATGTAGATCTTCGTCAGCGACATATTCTCTGAAGATATTATTGATCTGTAAGTTACGATGTATGTACAAGTTCATCCGAGGTGGGACAATTATCATTTCTTTTAACATCGGTAAGTCACATCCGTGCGAAACATTATTCTTAATGCCGTATTTTTTCTTCGCCATTGGAGAAGTTGCTAGTACCAATCCACTGCCGGTATTATCTGCCCTCGACATCACGACTAGTACTGCTTCAAGTGGATTGATTCCCAGTTCGACACATTCACAGCTTGCATAAAATGACTTGTTATCAATGGCAAATATCAATCTGCGTGGTTCATTTTTGTAATCATACACTTCTATCGCCTACCGTTCTCACGTTTCTAATATTATCAAGTTTGACCTTTGTTTCATTGACCATTACGGATTCTTCATTATATCCGAGTACATTTCCGTCAATTTCACACGGTATTTTCCCCTCTAAGTCAAGATTGTTCTCTTGAACGATCACTGTTAATCCACTACTAAAGGAATTGAACAATATCTGTCCTATCTCTTCTTCACTTTGTTGCGGAAGTATCTCAATAATGGTATTTCGCTCTTTGTCTTGTTTGGCCCACTTAATCGTATGATCACTGAGGTAGAACCCCTGCCACTTCTTCATCCCACGATCATTGTAGTTGGCAAAAAACTTATTTAATTCATCATCAGAAAGCATTCTATCACCTTAATCACATTATACGAACGCATGTTCTAAAATGCAATAGTGAATCTTTCTAGCTTTAACAAAATACTCATCAACGAAGATACAAAATAATAAATACCACTTAATCCAATAAAAATATAAATACACTTACTTACTAACTCTAAGTTCATATGGTCAAGTAATTTGCCGGCAACAAAAGTTCCAACTCCGGCACCCACTATTCCTATTAAAATAATCGGTAATTCATTCAAAGTTATGATTCCATTAAAAATCCTAAATGAAGACGTAAATAACATATCAAACACAAAAAAAGACTGAACGGTCGCCATATATTCTTCTTTGGAATCCGACAATGACAAGAAATATAACGCCATTAACGGTCCACCGATACCAAACAGGCCACTGAAAAATCCTGATATCAATACAAATATGACCGCTACCCAAAGTGGGAACTTCTTTTGTGCTGAAGTATGTGTAAACAAAAAATACAATGATAATGCTATCAACAAGCATCCCAACAACACTCTAGATATTTGAACATTCATCATCCCACCTAGATGAATCGATGACGATGCTACGACTGCATATAAAATAAACGGCCAGACTATTCTCTTTAACTTGATATAGTGACGATAATGATACGCCATCATAACAACTGAAATAACAGGTATCATCCCAGCAACACCAGCTGCTTTGGCCATGGGCAAAATACTTGGTAAAAATACCATCAAAACTATTGCTGGACCAAATCCTGTCAGTCCTTGAACTAATCCAGCCAAAATACCGGGGATAATTACTAAATACCAAGGCATGTAAATATTCCTCCTCTAATTTACTAACGAACTCATAGTCGAATTTTGAAATTTTGCAATCAGGTCATGCATTGAACTTAGGGATTCAACTTCCCCATTAATCAACCAAACTCGCCAGATAGAGTAAACTCCAGCACTCATGAAACTAACCCAGTACTTATGCTGAGTCGCAGTTATTTCAACAGGCAACTTTAGTCCTTCGTAAAACTCTAACATATTATCGTCAAATATATTCTGAATAATATACTCAAATCCCCTATCAATCGACAATTTAAGAACATCAGCATATCTAACGAAAAATTCGCCAACTTTACTTAGCTTATCCTCTTTTGAAGACTTTTCTTTTACTTCATCAAATTGCGCTGTTATCAGTGGTTCAAAATAACTAATCAATAGATCATCTAAGGTATCAAAGTTTCTATAAAACGCCATTCGACTGACTCCAGCTTTTTTTACTACTTGGCTGACAGTTATTTGATTCAAGTCATTATGTTTCAACAGTTGCAACAATGCCGTAACTAGATATTCTTTGGAATCCTGCTTAATTAATTGTGCATGCTTGGTAGCTGCCATTACAATTTCTCCATTCTGTCACAGATGCCTTCAATTTCCTTGAAAACACATTACTGTCATTGTAATATTCATCTACAGACGTTACAAGTGTAACGACAATAAAAAAAGAGGAATTTAAAATGACAAACAAATTAGTAGTAGTAACCGGTGGAAGTGGCTTTATCGCATCACACATTATTATCCAATTATTGCAACAAGGATACTCAGTGCGCACAACAATTCGTTCTCCCAAGAAAATCGACCTAATCAAAACATTGTTAACTAATGGAGGAATTACTGACTTTACAAACTTATCATTCATGGAAGCTGATCTGACAAGTGATGATAATTGGAAAGCAGTCATGGCTGGTGCAACTTATGTAATCCACCCCGCTTCTCCCACACCAACTTTGAATTTTAAAAATGAAGATGAGATGATTCGCCCCGCTGTAGATGGTGTCTTAAGAGTCTTACGTTCAGCCAAAAATGCTGGCGTAAAACGAGTGGTTTTAACTTCAGCATATGGTGCGATCTTTGCTGGCCACAAGAATCGTACTACACCGTATACCGAAAAAGATTGGTCAGATTTATCTTCCAAAAAAATTCATCCTTACCAAAAATCAAAGACAATGTCGGAACGTGCAGCTTGGGATTTCATCAAGAATCAAGATTCCTTAGAACTAGCTACTGTTAATCCAGTTGCTGTAATGGGCCCAGTATTGGCATCGGATTATTCCCATTCAAACATCCAGATCCAAGAATTACTCGAGGGTAAAATCAAAGCTGTACCCAATGTTGATTCTGGTTATGTAGATGTCAGGGATGTGGCCAGTTTACATTTGAAGGCCATGGTTTCACCAAAAGCTAAGAATCAAAGATTCCTAGCAACTACCGGAGAAACACTGTCTATGCTTGATGTCGCTAACATTTTACGAGAAGAATTCCCTAAATATGCCAATAAATTACCCAAGAAAACCATTCCCAATATAGCCGTCAAGACTGCTGCAATGGGTAACCAACAATTGAAAATGATTGCTTCATTAGTTGGTGAATATGCAGAAACAAGCAATAAAAAAGCTGACACAATATTAGACTGGCATCCACGTAGTTCACGCGTTGCCATTATTGCGACAGCTCAATCAATGATCGATTTAGGAATTGTAAAATAGATATTTCATTTGGCATTATATTTTCCAATTGTTTCACATGGAACATATGGTATGGTAAATAATTTGTACACTATATATGGTATTCAATCACTATTTTTCCATCTCATCGACACCCCAATTACAGATTGCATCCATAACTGGAACCAATGACTGACCACGGGTAGATAAACTATATTCAACTTTGGGTGGAACTTGTGGATATTCTTTTCGAATAATCAACTTGTCACATTCTAATTCTTTCAAAGAGTTGGTCAAAGTCTTGAAGGAAATACTTCCAACTGCTCTTTTTAGAGCATTATATCTAATTGGTTTCTTATTCATCGACAAAGCATACAAAATGACGATTTTATATTTTCCACCAATCAAATTCAGTGTATAGGCAAAGCCAGTATCTGATAATTTAATATCTTTAATATTCGAAATATCTTCCATTACACTCTCCTTTGGGTTAGTACCGCACTTTAATTACCGTACTTGTTTACTGGATAAGCATAACATATACTTCAATTATCAACTAAAAGGAGACATAACTTTGAAAACAATAATCTATTCACACCTATACGATGGCAGTTTCAACCATGCCATTTTAGATAGACTAACAAAAACATTCGACAATCAAAAAGCTGACTATCAAATAATTAATCTATATAAAGATGGATTCAATCCAGTACTATCTTCTGAAGAGCTTCGTAACTATAGCAAAGGTGAAAGCTTCGATCCACTCGTTAAAAAGTATCAAAAAATGATCAGTGATTCTGATGAATTAATCTTTATTTTCCCAATTTGGTGGCATAATCTACCTGCAATACTAAAAGGGTTCATAGATAAAACCATGGTCAAGGGATTCGCATACAATGAAGACAACGGTTGGACTGGACTATTAACCTATATTAAGAAGACCACCGTAATCACAACTTCTACAATAACCAAAGAGTATCTAAAAACTGAATCTGGCGATCCAATCCAAGGTGTATTCATCAACCGAACTCTTGCCGATATTGGACTCAAACCTGAAAATACAAATTGGATTCACTTTGGCGAGGTAAATATCACCAGTGACGAAGTTAGAACTAAGTTTCTAAAGGATTTACCAGATATTTACAAAAATTAATTACTTATGATAAGTTCTATGATTGATGATCATAAATGATCGATAGATCTGTTCAGTCATAACAAGTCTCATCAACTGATGTGGCAAAGTGAATTTTCCAAAGCAGATACTATAATCAGCCCGCTTAGTGACTTGTGGACTAACGCCTAGAGAACCACCAATGACAAAGGTAATATCACTAGTCCCATATGTGGATAAGTCATCGACTTTCTTAGCTAATTCTTCAGAGGTCAACTCTTTACCACGCAGATCCAACAAAATAACATATTCCTTGTCTTTGATTTTAGACAGTATTCTTTCACCCTCGACTTCTTTAACGTGCACATCTTCTGCGGCACTTAAGTTTTCGGGGGCTTTTTCATCCGGGCATTCAACAATTTCAAACTTACAAAAGGCTCCCAATCGCTTAGAATATTCCGCAATTCCAGACTTTAGATACTTTTCCTTTAATTTACCGACTGTTACTAGTTTTATGTTCATAACTACTCTCCTATGAAACTTTTTAATTAATTACGAATTTTATTTATATTCAACTTATACACAAAAATAAAAAGTTTGTATTAATATGTGGAACATATCAAAAGTCTATTATACCAGTGATTACATGATACTTCTATACAATCAAATTAGTCTTATCAACAGGGTTATTACCAACTGTGGATAACTTTTCGACAGTAGTTTAACTAAATTTTGTCCACTTATCCACAAGTTATCCACATCTGTGGATAAACGTATTTTATTCACGCGATAAAAACACGAAATATATATACACTTTGTCCAATAAAAGTTCAAAAAAAAGCGTGAAACCAGTATTTCGTGGTTTCACGTTTCATTTTACGAAGAAGTTTTTTTAGTTAAATGAACCTTTGTGGTTTTGAGCTTACCGTTATGATAATACGAAACGCTAACTGTGTCACCGACTGAATGCGAATACAAAGCGCTATGTAGGTCAGCAACCGAACTTACAGTTTTGTTTCCCAATTTAACAATAACATCATTCTTTTCTAACCCAGCACTCTTAGCAACTGAGCCTGATGTAGTACTGTAAATTACAACACCTTTAGTGATCTTACTTGGCAATTTCAAACTAGACTGTGAATCATCAGTGATTTGATCAAGATCAACTACTTTGATTCCAAGTGAAGGACGTTCAACCTTACCATTTTGAACTAATTGATTGATAATCTTAACGACTTCATTACTTGGTATGGCGAATCCGATCCCCTCAACTGAGGTTCCGTCAGTATTTGATGCCAACTTCATTGAATTGATACCGACTATTTGGCCTGCCTCATTAACTAGCGGACCACCAGAATTACCAGGGTTAATCGCTGCATCGGTCTGAAGTACTGTAGCCTCACCAGTAACTTGTCCTGTGTTTTGATCTTGTGTTTCAACTGTTCTATTAGTGGCTGAGATGATACCTTGTGTCACTGTTGTCGCATATTGGCTTCCAAGTGGTGATCCAATGGCAATTACAGGATCCCCTGGTGAAACGTTATCAGAGTTACCAAATGATGCTGTGGCAGGAACTTTATTACCATCTATTTCTAGCACTGCCAAGTCAGTTGTAGAATCACTACCAACTAATTTAGCTGAGAACTTTGTACCATCTTCAAGAATTACTTCAAGAGAATCCGAGCCTTCGACAACGTGGTTATTAGTTACGATATATCCCTTACCGTTTTGTTTGGAATAAATCACACCAGATCCTTCGCTATATTCTTGCAGATCAGTTGAATTAGTCGACGATGAAGAACTATCTGATGAATCACTATTAGATGAGTCACTGTTAGACGAATCACTGTTACTATCTGAGCTATCCGATGATGAACTACTATCACTATCACCAAACAGATCTCCAAAAATTGAAGAAAGGCTCCCATCACTAGAAGACTGTTCTTTTTGCTTTTGTAAGTTAATAACAGAAACAACTGCGCCATTTACCTTCTTGTATGCTCCAGTCATCGTAGTAGCGGTATTGGCCTTGCTATTACTTACTTGAGTAGTCCCAGCTGCATTGTTTGAAGCACTACTCGACACTGAAGAGTTATTGCCGAAGTAATTAAATCCTGCAAATGCCACACCGACACCTAACATTGCTGAAATAAACGCAACTAAACTAATTTTCCACAAAGAATTACCCGATTTAGAATCTCGCTTGTTACCATTATTGCTCATTCTAGAATCGTTATTTTGGTTATTATCGTTATCCATTATATAATCACTTCCCCAATAGTCTTTATACCTTAATATAAGCTTAAATTTTGAACAAATTTTGAATTTTTTATATAAAAATAGAGACTTTTTACAGTCTCTATTATAGTAAATATTACAAAGTTATCAACGGATCCGCAACTTTGGGATCTGTATCCATAATCTTGAAGTCATGTCCAACTCCAAAGTCATGTTGTTCCAAGATATCAGTTACTGATGTTCTGGCAACAGTCTTAGTATTATTTTCAGGACTTAAATGACCAAGGTAGATCTCCTTAGTCTTATTACCGATCACATCCATCAAAGTTCTGGCACCATCATCATTGGACAAGTGACCCTTTTCACTCAGGATTCTTTGTTTCAAAGGCCATGGATACATCCCGTTACGTAACATTTCCACATCATGATTGCACTCCATCAAATATGCATCAGCATTTTCAATAGTCTTTTGCACCTTCTCAGATACATAACCAGTATCAGTCAAGATAACAAATGTCTTGCCATTATGATAGAACTTATAAAACTGTGGATCGGCCGCATCATGTGACACCGCAAAACTTTGAATATCCAAATCGTCTAAAGTCATGATCTTGTTGTGTTCAAAAATGTTCTTCTTTTCATCTGGTACTTTACCAATTTTGGATGCCATAGCGTCCCAAGTTTTTTGATTAGCATAAACATTCAGATCATATCGTCTAGCTAAAACTCCAACACCTTGAACATGATCAGAATGTTCATGGGTCACAAACAAAGAATCAATATCATTGATATCTTTGCCGATACTATCAAGAGATTCCTTGATCTTTTTACCAGACATACCTGCATCAACTAGAACATGATGTTTGGGTGTCTCAATATAAGTCACATTACCTGAACTGCTACTAACTAACACACTTACCCTTAAATCATCACTCACTATCGTCACTATCTCCCGTTGTCGTCTCAGTTGTCGTTGCCTTAATAATATTACCTGTAAAGGCGTTGACCTTTTTCAAAGTATCGACTTTGCTATCTTTATTTTGAATTGTCACAAACCAAACTGGAATATAAATCGTACTTCCCTTGGCCTCTGTTAACTTAGAATAAGCTAAGTTTGCATAGACGATCCGAGAGTTATTAGGAATTTCAGAATTCGTATAAAGGTTAGAAATAACATCCTTCTCACTCTTAGTAACTTCTTTTTCGTGAAGAATCATCAAATCGTCTACATAAGTCTGTGTATATCCAATGACTTTTTTATTATCGACCTCAAAGGTAACACGTCCTGTCTTATCGTACAACTCTCCAACATCATCAGTTTGTGCATAAACTATCTGTGAGGAGCTTGAAAGCTGTGGTGCGTACTTATATTTCGTACCATACAAGACATTTGATTCTTTCTTCAAAAAAGCATTCAATTTAGATTCTTTATTATTAGATGTAATAGAAATTGGTTCAGTCAATGAACTGTCCAACTTATGATCAGTCTCATCATATTGAAGTTCTTGATTCTTCAACTTATTAATGTGCTCTGCCAAATCATTATTCGGACGAGAACCCAAGTAATAAGCAGCACCAGACTTCGAATCTAGTTTTCCAAAGCTAATATCACGCTTACGCATCTCAGTAACAGTTGATGTCGTCGTGCTACCACTAGAGACAACCTGTTGGCTATTACGAAATGACAACAGTAAGAAAATATCCAGTGAACAGAAGACAATCAAAAATATTACTTCAATTCTTCTAAAATCCATTGTTATTCCTCCTCTGCAGTATCATTTGTCCAGTCAACATATGCTTTCCAGTGGCCGTTGATTTTAATGTAGTACGTTGGTGTTAAGTCGATTACATCCTCGTTGTCAGATTCACTTTCCCATTGATACCCAGCTTGAATATCTTGGATATCATTAGGTGAATAACCAGCTTTTTCCAATCCTTTTAATATTGAAGTCGTTGACTTCAAGGTAGTCGCAGATTGTTCAGATGGAACTGGAACTTCCAATATCTTATTCAAGAATGATTCTGTAGTTCCATTACGACTGAACTTGATTTTGATGGAGCCAAATTGACTCTTCTTAAAAATTGGGAATCCTTCGACATACTCCCGATACGTCAACTCTTTGTCATCCCAATCAGCGTCGTATAAACGCAAATTAGATACAGAGTTTTGTAAACTTATCGCCTTATTATAACCACGTTGGAAAAACGCTAAACGATCCTTTGGCACTGAAGTATCTGTATAATCATAAAAGCTCAGCTCGCCTTTAGTATGATCAGAAATGAGGCGCTTAGTTTCACCATAGTTATAAGTATAGATATCGTCGTCTTTTGAAGTTACTAGATCATTACTATCAGAATCAAACAATGAAGTCGTAAACTCACTATCCTTCTTCTCACTCATAACGTATGAATAAGTTCTTAGTTTCACGGGCTCTGTATAGAAGGTGAATACACCATGTTTCATTAGATTCAAACGTACCGCCAAGTTGATATTAGCCTTACGTGCTAACTTCAAAATGGGCTTCGATAGTGCGTCCTTTACTCTAGCACGATACACAGCATAGTTTTTATCATTGGCCAAATAAACGTACTTATCATTTTTATTATTGACTGTAAAAATTATTCTATTGAAGGAATAATCGCTCGAACGTCGTAACGTTGAGTTATCCAGTAAATATCCCAAAGTCTTCACAGAAATATTCGTTGGATAAACGAGTTGGACTGCATTAGATTGTTGGATCGTCTTTTGATATCTAGCTCCATCTTTAGAGAACAATTTCTTAGGCTCACCGATATTCCAATCTTTCATAACTTTTTGCATACTCATCGAAATATTTTCTTCACTATTATAAATAAGATGTTGACTGGTACCATTTTGCCAAATAACTTGTGTTGGACTCATTACTTGATCGATCGGTATCTTATTTTTATCCGATTCAGTTGTTGTAACATCGATATTTCTTCCACGCTGATAACGGGCAGTATTGGTCCAAATGAAAAAGGACAGGACAATACTTGTAACTACTGCTATGACTAGCAATACTTGTACTATTAATCGGCTAAATTTCATCCCATTCTCCTCCAGTCTCATTAGGGTCAAATGGTAAGGAAATATAAAATGTTGATCCCTTACCCTCGGCACTATTTACCCAAATTCTACCTTTGTGTTGTTCCACGATCTCTTTGGAAATAGATAATCCTAAACCAGTACCTCCTTGTTTTCTAGATCTGGCCTTATCAACACGATAGAATCGATCAAAGACTTTCTTGATATCCTTTCTAGGAATACCTAGTCCCTCATCAGAAATACTAATGATGATATGCTTATTGGTCTCAAGCAAGCGACACGTTATAACGCCTCCATCTGGAGAATACTTGATGGCATTATTCATAATATTATCAACCACTTGAGTCATCTTATCTGTATCGATCTCAACCCATAGGTCTTTATTAGTGAAAATACGCTTTATACGATAATTTTTAACGACTTTTTTATCGTCTTCTTTAGCATCGGCTTTTTCTTTTTTCAACATCATATCAAATCTATCAAGGATATATGAGAAGAATTCATTAAAGTTAACTAATTCCTCGTCTAACTTGGATCTACCTTGATCCATTCTAGAAAGACTCAATAGATCTTGAATCATACGGATCATACGATCTGTTTCTTCTGCAGTAACGTTCAAGAATTGTGGTGCTAGCTTTTGATCCTTCCAAGCTCCATTATTCAAAGCATCAATATAACTACTGATACTTGTCAAAGGTGTACGTAATTCATGTGAAACGTTAGAAACGAACTGGCGACGTTCACTATCGATCTTTTGTTGTTCAGTGACATCATGTAAAACACAGACCATACCACTGATAAACCCACTATTCCTCTGAATCAAAGAAAAATCAGCGTTCAATATCAATGAATTATCGCCATTAACATCGTAATCTTCAGCGTCTTCATTATTATCATTAGTCTCGATAACCATTGGATCGGGATTCTCTAATAATTGATCAAAACTTACTTTGTCACTAATACCAAGAACTTCTACCAGTGACTTTCCATCAGCTTCATCTTCATCTTTATTCAAGAATTCCTGAGCCATTTCATTGATTACCGTTATGTTACCCAAACGATTGGTAGCAATAACACCATCAGACATCTGGGTCAAAACACTATCCAGCCTTCGTCGCTCAGACTCTGAATTCTCAGTAGCCTCTTCAACTTTGACTGACAGGTCATTAACAGCCATGGCCAATTGTCCAAGTTCATCTGGTGAATAAACACGAACTTGTCCAGAATAGTCACCTTCAGCCATTCTCACAGCTTGTTGTTTCATTTCATCAATCGGTCGTGTGATTGCCCTAGAAATGAAAATGGCAATAATTGCTCCCAATAAACCGGCAACTAAAGACGCCGTAAGGAAAATAACAATAATATTGTTGATACCCTGATAGACTGACTCCATGCTGGCACGAACGTAGATAGCACCAACCACAGTACTATTATCAGTTGATGAAACTGGCGTGATCAATTCATATGAACTACCAGTCCCCTTATCATAATATATCTGGGTTATTTTCTTATCACTACTAATACTCTGTTTGATTTGGTCCTTCATCGTTTTGGTCCCAACGATAGTAGATTTATCAACATCCTTAGTTCCAACGATAATACCATTACGATCAACCACTTGAATATCAGTAATATTGGAGTCATTTCTAGCAAAGTCTTGGATAACGTTGCTGACGTTAGTTCTAGTTTTGTCATCATTATCAGTTAAATTCGTTGAAATTTGATTAAGGTCATATGCTGGAACGACGACTGAGTCTTCAAACTGACTAACATTTTGTTCTTCCAATTGACGTACGAAATAAGCCCCAATTATTTCAATTGTGACGATCAAAATTAAAATAAAAGATAATCCGATTTTGAAATTAATCGAATGTAAAAACACGAATCTATTTTTCAAAATATTTCCACCTATAAATTGCAATATATACACTACATTATACAGCTTTAGAGATAACAAAAAAACTGGCTCGTATTAAGAGTCAGTTTAAAGTGTTAGACTTCTGCATCAGGATCCCTGAGGTAGTAGCCCACACCACGTCTAGTCATAAGCCATTCCGGCTGACTAGGATTATTTTCAATTTTTTCACGAAGACGACGAACCGTGACATCCACAGTTCTTACGTCTCCAAAGTAGTCATAACCCCAAACTGTTTGAAGTAAGTGTTCACGTTTCATTACTTGACCAATGTGTTGAGCTAAGTAATACAATAATTCAAACTCACGGTGAGTTAATTCGATTTCTTTACCATTTTTAGTTACAGTATAAGCTTCGGGTAGAATAGTTAAATCACCAATCTTGATCTCACTATTCTTATTATCATCGTTATGTGCGTTTCTTTGAGATCTTAACCGAGCTTTTACACGAGCAACTAATTCACGATTAGAAAAGGGTTTAGTTACATAGTCATCAGCCCCAAGTTCCAAACCAATAACCTTATCAATTTCGGTATCTTTAGCGGTCAACATAATAATCGGTGTATCTTTTGTCTTTCTTACAGTTCTAGCCACTTCTAGACCGTCAATAACTGGTAGCATCAAATCGAGTAAAATAAGATCTGGATCATCTGCTTCTACTTTGTCCAATGCTTCCTGACCGTCAAAAGCTGTTATGACTTCATATCCTTCATTTTCCAAATTATACTTAACAATATCGGAAATAGGTTTTTCATCATCTACTACTAGAATTTTTTTTGCCATATTATCTCTCCTGACGTAACCATTATACTAGTTATATCCTATTAAAACAAAATAGACGTAAAATAAGCTTAAAAATGAAAATATAAAATATTCCCTGATTTTTTAAAAATCCCATCAAATAATCCCATTATTGAAGTGGAAATCTAGAAATAACCTACTTTTTATACTTTTTTAATAAACTTTTTAAAAAAGTACTTGCTTACTATTTTATTCGTATGGTATTATATATCTCGTTGATTGATTCAACACATCTAACAAATGGGTGGCTAGCTCAGCTGGCAGAGCAACGGACTCTTAATCCGTGGGTCCAGGGTTCGATCCCCTGGCCACCCATCATATAACACTTAGCTGATATTATTGAAGTTTAATACTTCGATATGTCAGTTTTTTTGTGTCTTGGACAATATAAATAATCAGTACTTTTATTACCTTAAGATTTAGATAAATAACTATTAATAGATATTCATCTATTAGATAATATTAACTGGTAGCAAGTTAAGGCGGTGGCTATTTCTGAAAGGCTGGTGGTGCTTATGGTGTAATTTGCCTAAGTGGTTCACATCAAAATGAAGGGGGTAGCCTACTACGGGTCTAGATATCGTTACGTCTTTGATCGTAAAATTCACAGGTATTATTCTAACAAGTTCTATTTTGCTAGAATCTATGATTTTACTAGTAAAAGCGTGGCGTGTATTTATCAAGACATTAAAAAAGTAGACCGCTGATAACTTTGGCGAGTTTATCGGTCTACTGTTTCAAAATATAATTAAGCCACCGTCTTAAACGGGCTATCTGGGGGATGTTCACGCATCCCTCTTTTTGATGCTTTGAATACAACCTAATTCTATCAACAGCTTATAAAACTGTCAACACATCAAGATATTATCATCACTTAAAACGAACATTACAATATATTTTAATAAATCTAAACAACAATATATATTCAAACGTTTTCTACGCCAATTCCAAGCGTTTAAATTAGACGAATTTAAACTACCTCTTATAAAATAAAATTAGATTATTCGAGGAGGATTCATCATGGAGCAACCGTCAGAGCCAGAATCACAGATTATTGGAATTTTGAATAACATGCACATTCTTTTTGATAGGGAACGAACTTTTTCCAATCTGATAAGCAAAACAGAAAACGTCTTATTACCTGTTGATTTCGCATTAAATATCAACGGATTTTTGGCAATAATTGAATATAATGGTTCACAACATTATAAAGCCAAAAATAATACCGACAGTGCACAAGATGCTTTGAGGAGACTAAGTGCCAATGGAACCGCCAGACTCAACTATTGTAGTAAAAATGATATCCCAATACTAATAATTCACTACAAGGATAAAGAAAAGATAATAAAAATAATCTCTTCTTTTATTGATGATGTTAAAAACAACATTCATGGCACCACTAAAGCCTATACCCAACACACTAAGGCCTATTTTAGGAATATTCCCTACCACACTTTTGAAGTAGATCCCACCGGACCGATAAAACCTATTCAAGTTCACGAAAACGATAATTTGGGATATTTGAGTCTAAGCAATGACGCCATTGTTTGGACAAAAAAAGAGCTCGACACCCTACTTTCCAGAACCAAATATTATGAACAAAAAGTTCAACAATACAAAACTGTCACCGCTGATCTGGTTTTAACGATTGATTCATTGCAACATGAACTGGTAGAAAAAGACGCACTACTGCAACATGTTGACTCTACTCAACAACCTGTAGAGACTATAGAAGCTGAAACAAAACCAAAAATACAACTAGATTTCACCGATAAATATTCGACTTCCTTAGAATTCAAAGGTGACTTTAGAAAAACTAACTCCCCCAGAAGTCAATTAACTGATGACGCTAAGATCTTTATCAAAGCTTTATCAAAACATCACGAAAAAGTATCAGAGATTCAAGATTATTTACAGAACAATTATCATGAAAACATATCACTGACTACATTGAAGAAATGTATTCTTTGATCCAGAAAATAATTCGTTAATTAATATTAATAATTACAAATTCATCCCTCTCTAGTATTATTATCAAAGTAATTAGAATTATCGGGGGATTGAATATGGGGAGTTTTCGACTTTTTAAAGAGCAAAATAGTAATTTTTGGCGATATTTCTGGAAATACAGTCAGGTTATTATTCTTGTTCAATTGATTATTAATTTTATCCTGGTACCAGCCTTAAGCGTTCTAACAAATTGGGTGCTTGCACTTGGCGGCATCAAGTATGTCTCATACACTAACTTACTAAGTATCCTCACCAAGCGACCCTTGGTATTTATAGGATTAATAGTGATTTTATTATTGATATTATTATTAGTATTCAGTCAATTTGCGCTAGTACTAATCAGTTTTCAGGCCATTAAATCTCAGGCAAACTTGCGTTGGAGAGATTATTTAAAGACTATTTTCAAAGAAATCACGAGTTTACCATTCAAGGCTTTTGGATTCTTTTTGTTATACTTTCTGATTATCACGCCTTTTGCCGGGATTGGCTTCTCATCTAATTTACTGAGCAAAGTAAAAGTTCCAGAATTCCTTTTAGATTGGCTCTTTACGGAACACTTACCATTTGGAATTGCACTAGTTATTATTTATCTAGCTATTTTCTACATTGGTGTTCGCTGGCTATTTGTCCTCCCACTAATGATTTTTGACAATCGAAGAATTAAAAACGCAATACATCAAAGTTGGAGTATGACTAGAAATAGAACCATCCATTATCTGGTCACTTTTCTTTATATTTTTATCGTTATAACGGTGTTCTCATATCTATTATTCGGGATCATCCTAGCTGGTCAATGGGGCTTTGATCACATATCTACCGTTAGTTTTCCAATTGCCATTGTTAATTTGACCTTAGTCCAATTCATCAATATTTTGATCAGCCTATATGCCACTTCAATGTCAGCACTCCTAATTCTTAGTGAAACAAAAACCCAATATGTTTATAATCCTCGCAAGAATCGTTCTCACAAATGGTTCTGGATGATTTTGGCAGTAGCCACCATATTCAGTTTTATGAGTTACGACACAATGTACTTTAAAGGATGGTTGATGGAACGTCCTGCTACTATTTCTCATCGTGGTGTTGACGATAAAAATGGTGTCCAGAATTCCATCGCAGCACTCAAACTCACTTCTAAATTAAAACCTTCCTATATTGAAATGGATATTCAAGAAACAAAAGATCACCAATATGTGGTTTATCACGACAACACTCTTAAAGCTCTGGCTGGAATAAATAAGCGCCCTAGTCAAATGACTCTGGCACAATTACAGTCAGTAGTGATCCATGAGAATGGTAAAAGCGCGCACATTGCTAGTTTTGACGACTATCTTGCTACGGCAACTAAACTTCACCAAAAACTACTCGTTGAATACAAACCGGTCCGAGGCAATAGTGATGAGTTTGTAGAGAATTTTGCCAAGAAATATGGCCACCAACTGAAAAAAAATGGTGATATGGTACATTCTTTGAAATACAGCTACATCGAACAAAGTAAAAAGGACATGCCAAATGTCCCTGCCGACTACATATTGTCATTCAATCTAACTGGGGTTCCTATAAGTGATGCTGATGGATTTACAATGGAATACACCACTTTGAATTCTAGTTTTGTTGATGGAGCACATGCGATAAATAAGAAAGTATACGCTTGGACAGTCAATGATACTTCGGCTATGAGTCAAATGATGTTTCTAGATGTCGATGGAATAATTACAGACAATTTGTCTGATTTAAAATCCAAAATAAGACGTAATTTTGATCAAGCTGGCTATTCCAAGCGTATTTATAACTATATTTTACAAATGCAAAATCCATTTTAGATATATAAAATCATATTTTGTGAAATCCCTTTCACTAATTAATTGACTAGCCTTCCAGTAACTACGATAATAGACTTGTTATTAACTGAAGGAGGAAACAGAATGAAACAACGTAATATTGGTGAAACAAGTTGGGAAACTTCTGCTGTTGGTTTGGGCATTATGCGTATGAACGCATTAACTTCTGATGAAGCAGCAAAATCAATCGACACTGCTTATAATAGTGGCATTAACTTCATTGATGCTGCTGATATTTATGGTGGCGGAGATTCCGAAAAAATCTTCGGTGAGGCTATGAAGAAGACTAGTGTTAAGCGTGACGACCTCTATATTCAATCCAAAGGTGGAATTGTCTCTGGTGTTCGTTATGACTTCTCCAAACAACATCTATTAGATGCTGTTGATGGATCTCTAGAACGTTTAGGCGTTGACTATTTGGATTCATTTTTACTTCACAGACCAGATCCATTAATGGAACCAGAAGAAGTTGCTGAAGCATTTGATGAATTACAAAAATCAGGAAAAGTTCGTCATTTTGGTGTTTCAAACTTCAACCCTCAACAATATTTGATGGTACAAGAAGCTGTCGACCAAAGACTACTAGTTAATCAATTACAATTCAGTATCATGCATACAGGAATGATTGATTTTGGAATGCATACAAATATGGCTGATACACGTTCTATCAACCATGATGGTGGTATTCTTGAATTCTCTAGACGTATGGGTGTTACCATTCAAGCATGGTCACCTTTCCAATATGGAATGTTCGAAGGTGTATTTATCAACAACGATAAATTCCCAGAATTGAACAAGAAATTACAAGATCTATCTGACAAGTATGGCGTATCCAAAAACGGTATCGCTACAGCTTGGATCTTGAGACATCCTGCAAATATGCAAGTTATTATCGGAACAATGAATCCCGAGCATATTGCTGATAGTGCAAAAGGTGCAGATATCGATCTAACCAAACAAGAATGGTATGATATTTACTTCGCTGCAGGTAACGATTTACCATAAAATATCAAAAATATATTGACTGAGAAATTATTCTCAGTCAATTTTTTTACTATTTTTTAAATTGGTATATATAATAACCGCTTATATATCAAGCATAAATTAATAATTGGGCTAATTTCTAGATACTAGTGTTGTAAGGAACTATAATTCATGGTGAATCAAATAAGGGCATTTATTTACTAAGGGAGATGTTAATCATGAGAATCAAAAGGACGTCCTTTTTGATCAGCATGGTTGCAATTCTAGTAGCTCTTCTAGCTTGGATAGTTCCTAATTCTGGAATTGTAAAAGCAGCTACTAACACAAATACCCAACCAGAAAGTAGTATTGATGTATCTGGTTTGGGGGCAAACGATGCAATCATTTATGATCCAAATGGCAATCCCATTTCAAGTAGTGATCCACTTTATACTTGGAATAATTACAATGTAACTTATAATTGGTCCATTGCTGATGGTGTACCTATAAAAGTCGGTGATACAGCAACTTTTGAGTTACCAAGTTCCATAGCACCAACAGCTGACTTGAACAATGTACCTATGTACAATGAAGACAATGTCCAAATTGGTACATTCTCTATCAAAGCTGGTTCTAAGACCGGTACTATTACATTCAACAATGTCTTATCTTCAACAACAATAGATAGAAGTGGACATTTGAATTTCCACGTTAATGGTACCAACACCGATAGCGATAATCCCGGCTATCTAGATTGGAATATTAACAAAGTTGGTTGGTTATATGATTACGATGAAAACGGCCTTCCCAAATATATTGTTTGGAATATAGCTTTTAACCCAAGAAGTGAAAACCTATCTAATGTCGTTATACATGATAATCTAGGACCTAATCAGAAATATGTTGAAGGATCTGCTTATGCACCCACTGGTGGATATAACAACACTGGTAACTTCATTCCTGACGGTGGTGTTCTAAGTCCAACTGTTACTCAAAATGGGAGTGATCTTCAATTCCACTTTGGTAATGTTTCATCAGCCGTTGACTTAACATTTAGAGTATTGATCAACGTCGATCCATCAATTGACAATGTTTGGCAAAACAATGCTTCTTTAACATCAGATCAATTGACTGGGGACGTAAGTAGCAACGTTCAATATGGTGGTTCTGGTTCCGGTACTGGTACTAACGCCTTAGGAAACGTTGTATTACAAAAGATCAACTCCTCCGGTCAAGGATTGGCTGGAGCTGTCTACGAACTAAAGAATAGTGAAGGAAATGTATTAATAAGTGAAGCTACTGTTGACGAGAATGGTCAATTAGCCATTCATGATATACCTGTCGGAAACTATACTTTAACAGAAGTTAAAGCTCCTGAAGGTTATGAATTGAATACCACACCTATTAGTTTTGCTATTTCTGGAGCAGCCAATAATCAAACAATTAACTTGAGTCAAGAAGATATTCCAGAAACTACTACCGTCCCTCCAGTCGAAGAACCGGATACTGGTAATGTAGTTCTCAACAAGAAATCTGCGGATCTAACACAGGTATTACCTGGCGCAGAGTTTGAATTATTGGATTCTAGTGGCAATGTTATTCAAAGTAACCTAGTTACTAATTCCGAAGGAAGAATCGTCGTCAATGGCTTAAAAGCTGGTGATTATTCCTTTAGAGAAACCAAAGCTCCTGAAGGATACGAGCTTTCAACTGAATTGATTCCATTCACCGTTACAAAAGATCAAACTGTCGAAGTTGAACAAGATGATAATCCTATTGAAACCGAAGAAGATTTTGGTGATGTAAAATTCCTCAAAACTGATTCCAACGGTACACCTTTGAAAGACGCCGTCTATGAGCTTAAAAACAGTGACGGTTCAGTGATCGGTAACGACTATACTACCGATTCTAATGGTCAAATACTCATTGATAATTTACCTGATGGACAATATACTTTGACAGAAGTTAAAGCTCCGGATGGCTATGAAATCAATAAAGAACCTATTGAATTCTCTGTTGAAAAAGGTAAAGTTGTAGAACTTAGTGCTAAAGATGAAAAGACACCTACTACTACTGAACCTTCTGAACCCGAAGAACCTTCCGAGCCAGAGGAACCAATAGAACCTGAAGAACCTAGCGAACCTGAGAAACCTGTTATTCCTGGTGAGCCTGAAGAACCCGGTGAACCTGAGAAACCTGTTATTCCTGGTGAACCTGAGAAACCTGTTATCCCTGGTGAACCTGAAGAACCTAGCGAACCTGAAAAGCCTGTTATCCCTGGTGAGCCTGAAGAACCTAGCGAACCTGAGAAACCCGTTATCCCTGGTGAACCCGAAGAACCCGGTGAACCTAGTGAACCTGTCATTCCTGGCGAACCCGAAGAACCAAATGAAAATAATGATAATGATCAAGAATCAAGTGGTGGGTCATCTACAGAGAATCCTTCCACAGGTTCTCCTGACAATGTAAATTCAGGACAATCTGGAAACTCTGAATCATCTGGAGAATATATGAACAGTGGTTCAAAGAAATTCCCTCAAACTGGTGATCAACAAAATGCTTTAATTACATTAATTGGATTTATTGTTTTAATTGGTATTGCTGGATTTGAGATCAATCATAAACATGTATAAAAAAAGGAGTTCACTTCAAGGTGAACTCTTTTTTGATGGTTATAGTTTTTAGCAAAATGCATCATACTGCATTCTAGTCTTACTTTGTCTTTAAAATGCAGTATGATGCATTTTCAACTTATTTTCCCTTCAAAATGCAGTATAATGCATTTAGGAGGTACAATTATGTTAATTCACAGACCGAATTATTTAAATCAATTAATTTCATTCAAAGATACTGATGTAATAGAAATAATAACTGGTGTTCGTCGTTCCGGAAAATCAGTACTGATGATGTTATACAGAGACTGGTTACTTCAACATAACGTACCCGAAGATCATATTATTTATATCAATTTTGAAGACTATAAGATGCAATTAATAAGAACTGAGAAACAATTACGTACCATTTTTGATGCAAAACTAAAAGAAAATGGGAAAATGTATATCTTACTTGATGAAATTCAAAATGTTGATGGATGGCAACGCCTAATTAACGGTATACGTGTTAGTTTCAACTGTGACATTGTTGTTACAGGATCTAATGCAAACATGTTATCAGGTGAACTAGCAACATTGTTAAGTGGAAGATATGTGGAGATTCCAATATTCCCACTCTCCTTTCCAGAATTTCTCGAAGCAAAGAATATACCCACAGATTCACGCAAAGTTGATTCTGCCTTTAATGAGTATACACGCTATGGTGGTTTCCCAGCAGTTGTACTCGCAAATGAGGCCGTTAAAGACCAGATTTTAAAAGGAATATATGACGCAGTGTTGTTAAACGATGTTTCAATGCGAGGTAATATTAGGGATCTAGTTGCACTTAGGTCACTCGTAGGATTTCTATCCGATAATACAGGACAATTGATTCAGCCTACAAAAATTGCTAATACGTTAAAATCGAATGGTTTAGATATCAGTCCACACACTATATCTAGATATTTAGGCTTATTAGAAAACGCGTTTTTATTTTACCGTGCTCAACAATATGACTTGCGTGGTAGACAATACTTAAAAACCTCTGGAAAATATTTTGTGGTTGATTCTGGGTTGAGACGTTTAGCTGTTGAAAGACGTGATGGCAACTACAGTAATCAACTTGAAAATATTGTCTACATTGAACTTCTAAGACGCGGCTTTAGAGTCTCAGTTGGCAAGCTAGACACTAAGGAAATCGACTTTATTGCTAGAAAAACTGACGAAACTATATACATTCAAGTAACTTACGAACTACCTAAAAACTCGCATGAAACCGACAATCTATTACAAATACCGGATAATTACAAAAAGATTGTCATCACACAACAACACTACGAATTTGATAATATTGATGGAATCCCAATTATAAATATAATCGATTGGCTTTTAAATGAACATTAACAAAAGTCAGAACATGACAAAACGCGTCCAGCTTTCGAGTATAGTACTAAAAAGTCCAACATTTACGAAAGTAAATGCTGGGCTTTTTTGAACTAAACGGAGGAAGTTTCGTTTTGTCATGCGTTTTCACCGCAAATTTGATTAGAAAAAGAGTTATTTAACAGTTCCATTTAAGTAATTATTTCTTTCCTCATATATATTATGAAGCTTTTTTTGAAGCAATACAAGACTGTTATTTACACATCAAACGGACTAATATTAGGTACCTAATATTAGGAGGTATCATAATGGAAGATATTTTCAAAACTGAACAATCTCACTTAAGCTATGTTTACAAAACACTGCAAGACACCTTACAAAGTATCAACGAATCATTGGATACAAATGCCGACACCGCTAAAAGCTTTAAGAAAAAATCCGGCCAAGAAACTGCTCTTAACTTTGACAGTTATGCCGATAATCTAGATACCTTTGCAGCAATCGAAACTATGAATAAACAAATAGATTACTTCAATAATAAGCAAACACAACTGCAAAATATCAAATCAAACATAACACGTCTATTACCGGCACCATACTTTGCTAAAATGGATCTAAAATACCCCGATGAAGAAGAAATATCTTCCTTTTACATTGGTTCAGCTGGATTCTCTAAAACAACTGAAAATCCAATGATACTAGACTGGCGCTCTCCCATTGCTGACTTATATTACAACAACAAAATGGGATCGACTACCTATAACGCTAACAATAGAGCCATAAATGTAACGGTTAAAACACGCCGACAATTCTTGCTCCATGACGATGTATTACAAAATATATTCGACAGTAATCTGGCGATAAAAGATCCACTACTTCTAGAGACACTTCAAAAAAGTAAGAATAACGAAATGAACTCTATTACTGCAACGATTCAAAAAGAACAAAATACCATTATTCGAGATACTACCAGTCAGGCTCTACTAGTTAATGGTATCGCCGGAAGCGGTAAGACTTCTGTAGTTTTACAGAGAATAGCTTATTTACTGTATCATTATCGAAATCAAATAATATCCAATAATGTATTACTACTGACACCCAACTCTTTATTTACTAGCTATATCAACAAGGTCTTACCCAGTTTGGGTGAGGAAGCGCCGTTACAAATGACGTTTGAGCAAATGCTTGAGCCTTATATAGATGAAAAAATCGAATTCGAAGATAATTCCAGTCATCTATCATATATTTCAAATAACTTGAGTAATCTAAATATACCCGAAAAGTCATTCAGAAATATCAAATTGAATGGCTTAAGTATTTTTAACAAAAGTACTATCAAAAAAATATTTGATCAGACGTCAAAATCCATTACGATTGATAAAAGAATCGATGCCACGACAACTGTCATGATAGGCATCATAGAAGAAAATATCGAGTCCAATTCACGAGATGGTAAATTCCAATCTCAATTATCTGAACTAACTGACCTGCAACAAGAAAGAATTTTTGGCCACAACATAACGCCAAATTCAGATAAGACCACTCAATTAGCAACTAAAAAAATGTTGTTTTATCGTAACCGAAAACTAATCAGTTTAATTAAACATAAGAAGTATTTAAATATCAAAAGTATCATCCAATTAATTTTAAATACTGATAGTTTAAATCATTTGGACTATGCATATACCAAATTACGACTACTTAATTTGACTAAAAAAGACTTAAAATTCGTCATGATAGATGAAATTCAAGATTATTCACTCGATCAAATAATCTTCATGATTGCTGCCTTTCCTAACGTGAAATGGACTCTTGTTGGGGATGAATTCCAATCTATCAGAGAATCAAACACGCCACTTAAATTTGATGATTTGAAAGAATTATTTGCACAAAATAATATTAAGACAACACAAAAAGATCTCTATACTAGTTATCGATCCAGTGGTGAAATAACCAAGGCTTTTGTTGCACATGGCTCCACAGAACTAATTAACCGTATAAAGATTATTCAAACTGGTGGTATTAAACCACAATTCCTTGTTAATAGTGGTATCAATGAACTAATGGAACATCTTAAGGCCCAGATGACATCCCTAAATAAAGACACCTTGTCAGCTGTCATTACTAGCGATAGCGATCTAGCAACGACTATTGGTCAAAAATTCAATATTCCCATTATTTCAAATAGCGATAGATTACCTCAAAAAGGTATTGTCGTCTTACCACTAATCCTGGCTAAAGGATTAGAATTTGACGACGTTATTATCGCTGATGCTGGGTCGACATATTACTTGGATAAAGACCTGGGTGAGAATAGACTTTACACTGCCTTTTCTCGAGCTTCTAGGAGTTTAGTGGTTAATGAAACTATTTTTTAACTTCCCGATAAACCAAATAAGAAGTAATCGGCACAGTCATAATAACACCAATTGCACAGATCAACATAGTGAGAACCTCTGCTACAACCAACTTATCATTGATAATATCAAAGACATTATCATGTAATGAGTGAATCAAAAAGAACAACGGAAAAGTGCTAGCAAAGAAATTAAATAATAAGGTGTTAGTCTGTGTGTTTAAAATACGATTACCGACTGAAAATCCATCACTGAATACTTCTGATGGTGTAAGAGTTGGCTTGCTCTCAACAATTTCATTCAATCCACTAGTGATTGCGACACTTGTTTCAGAAATAACACCTAGACTATTAACAATAATAATTGCGACTGCCAATTGAGGGAACGAAACTCCTGCCGCTAGTGAAAATCCTTCTAATTCTTCTTGATCTTCCACACCCATACCATGGGCACTTGCCCAATATTCCAGTGGAATAGTAAGCAAGATAATAACTATTGTAATCAATATTGAAGTTTTAAAGGCGATATTAGCTGTACTAGGGTTTTCGACATTCATAAAAATGGCAACAACCAAAATGATTATCGAAACGATCGATGTAGTTATTAACACATTGAATCCATCTGCTATAAGTATCAATAATCCAATAATAGAAACAATATTAATAACTAAACCGAACAACAAAGAAAATCCACGTCCACCAGCCACTAATAACAGTAATATTACAAAGGCTCCAAACAAATACAGCATTAAACTGGCCTCCTAGAAATCATTTTACTAGCAATAAAACTAGTTATTGGCACTGTTAGAACGATACCAATTGCACTGATCAATAATTGTGCAAATCCTAGACTCAATGTCATTTCAAAGGTGTACCCAATTGAATTACCATTGCTTAGATACAATAAGACAACGTTCAAATGTTCCGCTATAACGATAAAAAGTAAGATGTTGATCAGTGGCCCTATCAGTTCTCTACCAATATTGATTCCTGACTTAAACAATTTCTTTTCAGTCACATCACTAACTTCTTTTTTCATCTCTATTAATGAAGATGAAATATCCATCGTTTCATCCAAGATGACGCCTAGAACACTGAGGATAACCTGCGATATAAAGACACTAAAATATGGCTGCAAACCAAAATCAGTCAACTCCAAATGGATGCTGCTATATCCAGACAATTTCATTAAGAAAATGCTCAATACTATAGATACAGTCGTCGCTATAACGGTACTGGAATATGCCATCAAAGCATCCATTGTAGGACCTAGGATGACGATCAACGCAATAGCTGATATCAACAGTGCCATTATGATTGTTAACAATAGTAATGCACTGTTTCGCGTATTAATTAATAGTTTTATAAATCCATAATAAACTACTAAATTTAACAAAACGCTGGTAAACAATTTACCACGGCTGAACTCCATACAAAATAATAATATAACGACTAAACTTATCGCAAACACCACGACTGTATCACGCTTAACATCATTCAAAGAATAATGTCCACCCGCCTTAGTCAATAGGACCTGTTGGCCCTTTCTGAATTGTTGATCGGTCAATTGTGATTGATAATAGGTATTTTTCAAAGATATTTTATTACCACGTTTGGATGTATTCAAAAAACGACCATTTACCCTTTGTGTTACCTGCGTATCAGTATTCTTATACTCATCAGTATTTTTTTCTTTATTCAAAATCTTTACTGATTCCACTTTTATAACTGGTTGCGAATATAAAAAGGAATCAAAATGTGTAAATATCGTTGCGACCGACATCAATGCAACAACAATTATAATTTTTAGATATTTTTTACTCATATTTCCACCACTCAAAACATTATTATTTACTTAACATTACTTAGTAATTATACTATTTTAAAAATTATATTATCACTTATTTGTAAAATGAGTATAACCCCTGTATATCAAGGAGTACAACGAAAGACATACTTGAATTATTATAATCAAGTGAGGGAATCGAACAATTAAATGTTGACAAACTTTTGAGTTTGAAATATGCTTTTTGACATCAACTACTCAACTGAGTTCAGCTGAAAAAAACTGTTAGGAGATTTTACTTATGAAAACTATTATTTCTCTAAACATCGTCAATAAGCGTTGGCAAAGCCGATAATTCAGGTTGATCCGATATGGATATAACCTGAAAAGGATTGTATCCGTGTCGGCTTATTAAACTAGTTTAAAAAACTTAAGCCCGCATGGAATTTCTTTAAATCTATGTGGGATTTTTTTGTCCAAAGACAATCTCACACGCTATGAGATTGTCTTTTTGTTTTCTATAATACACAATATCTTGGGGGAGAAAAAATGAAACATACCAAACGTTTATACGGAACTATTATCTTCTTATTTGCCTTTTTGATCTTTGCTTTTTTCTATACAGGTCACAACGAAAAAGTAGCCAAAAATAAGATTCCTAAAGTCGGCGTACTTCAATTGATGTCACATCCGGCCTTGGACCAAATCAATCAAGGACTAGACGATACACTAAAAAAGCATGGTTACATCAATGGTAAAAATATCAAAATTGAATTTCAAAACGCTCAAGGTGACCAAAGCAACTTAAGAACCATCAGTAAACAATTCGTTCAAGACAACGTTGATGTTGCAGTTGGGATTGCTACTCCATCAGTTCAGTCACTGAAGAATGCTACTTCTACTATTCCTATTGTCATGGGAGCTGTTACTGATCCTAAAGGGTTTGGTATCATCCCCAGCAATACTAAACCAGGTGGGAATATTACCGGCGTATCCGATCAAGCCCCACTTGAAAGTCAATTGAAGTTAATTAGAGAAATTATGCCAGATCTTAAAAATATCGGAATCATCTATACTTCAAGCGATATGTCAGCCACTACTGAAATGAAAAAAATGAAGAAAATTGCTGCCAAACAAGGACTTAACGTCACTGTTTCAAGTATCAGTAATGTAAATGATCTCGAGCAAGTCTCAACTAGTCTTTCACAAAAGGTTCAAGCAATCTTCGTCCCAACTGATAATACAGTTGCCAGTGGTATGAAGCTTCTATCAAGTATTGCTGCCAAACAAAATATCCCAGTTTTCCCAGCCGCAACAACTATGGTTAAAGACGGCGGTCTTGCTACTTATGGACTAAGTCAATATGAATTAGGTGAACAAACTGGTGAAGACGTTGTTAAGATACTTCGTGGTAAAGGAAAGCCCGCTACAATGCCTGTCACATTTATTAAAAAGGGACATTTGATATTGAATGAAAAACAAGCTCAAAAACTTAATATCACGTTCCCAGAATCAGTCATCAAAAGAGCTCAAAAAGAAGGGAAGATCATAAAATGAATTTAATAATATCAACTATTAGTCAGGGCTTCATTTGGGCTATTATGGCCATTGGTCTTTACATCACATTCAGAATTCTCGACTTTCCCGATATGACTGTTGAAGGAAGTTTCCCACTTGGTGCAGTTACTACCGTAATCATGATTCAACACGGCTACTCACCTGAAATATCCTTACTGGTCGCATTTTTATTCGGCTGTTTAGCCGGTTTTGCTACATCTTTCATGTATACAAAATTACATATTCCCAGTTTATTAGCTGGAATCTTGACCATGACGGCGTTATATTCTGTTAACTTACGGATTCTTGGTAAAGCTAATATGTCCTTAACTAAGTCAAACAATATTTTTAACAGCTACGGATTAGACAAGTTACCGGTTAACTTTAACGGTATCATCTTAGGAATCATTATCATCGCTATCATCACTTCACTATTGATAATCTTTCTCAATACCGAAAAAGGACAGGCTGTTATTGCTACTGGAGATAACGAAACAATGGCCGCTTCTATGGGTATCAATACTACCGTGATGAAGTTCATTGGCATCATGGTCTCAAATGGTATCGTTGCGCTAACTGGTGGATTAATCGCCCAACAAAATGGTTTTGCCGACGTTAACATGGGGATTGGCTCTATCGTTATTGGTTTGTCAGCAATCATTATCGGTGAGGTGATTTATCCAGATGTTCCATTAAGCATCAGGATTATCACAATAGTTATTGGTAGTATCGTTTATCGTTTGATCTTGATGATCGTTCTTCAACTTGGTTTCAATACCAATGACTTAAAGTTGATTTCAGCGATTATTCTAGCGTTATGTCTAGCTCTTCCTACTATTAGAGCTCAATTTTTCCAAGCATTCAGAAATGGGGTCAAAAGCAAATGAAATCATTATTAACTATTAAAGATGCTGTAAAAACTATTTATAACGATAATCAGAATCTGAATATCCTAGATGGCATCAACCTTACTATCAATCCACAAGACTTCGTTGTTGTTTTAGGTACTAATGGAGCTGGTAAATCCACGCTACTAGATGCTATCACTGGTGCCAACACCTTAACATCTGGAAAAATCCTTTTGAATGATGAAGATATTACTCAAAAAAATCTGCCAAAACGTAGTCGCTATATCAGTCGTGTCTACCAAGATCCAAAACTAGGCACATCCCCACGTATGACAGTAGCTGAGAATTTGTTACTAGCCAAACGACGTGGTCTACCCAGACGTTTACGTTTACGCAGATTAAAGGATCATATGGAAGAATTCAAATCATTTACGAAGGATCTTCCTACATTAGACAATCGTTTGAATACATTCACAGACAAATTATCTGGTGGTCAACGTCAAACTTTGAGCTTCTTAATGGCAATTATTCAACAACCTCAACTACTCTTACTAGATGAGCATACCGCAGCCCTTGACCCTCAAACTAGCCAAGAACTTATGGAACTTACAAACAAAGTTATTCTAGAAAAGAAATTAACTTGTCTAATGGTAACTCACAACCTATCTGAAGCAGTTCAATATGGTAATCGTTTGATCGTTCTAAAAAAAGGAAAGATAGTTCTTGATCTAGATCAAGAAGCTAAATCCAAATTAAAAGAAGTAGATCTACTGGAATATTTCTAAAATTAATTACACCTCAATTGAGGTGTTTTTTTTATTATGTATTTATTAGAAAATCTCTTTTGTTAAGTTGATAGTAAGCGCATACCCTTAGTCACAACAGATATAATAAAATTAGAAAGTCTGTAATAAACATTTAAAAAATCCTTGTTTTATCGCGAACAAGAGTGTACTCTTTTTATTAATTTCCAACGAAGAGTTGGGATGATTATATTTCACACATCGAGAAAGGATGATAGCAATGAATGTTGGTCTTGTCGGAGTTACTGGTTATAGCGGAAGTGTACTTTATGAGCTATTACGACGACATCCTAATGTTGACCAAGTCAACTTATATGGACATGCACAAAAAGTAGCACAATCTTTGAATGAAGTGTTACCTCAACTGCGATCACGATCTAGCATATTGCCTTATGATCCTGTAGAAATCACGAAAAATAATCAAGTTGTCTTTTTTGCAACAAGTGCAGGCGTTACGACGAACCTGGCCACTCCATTTATTGAAGCCGGCTTTCCAGTAATCGATCTCGCCGGAGACTTTCGTTTGAAATCACGTGAGACTTATAAGAAATGGTATAAAAAGTCTGCTCCTAAGACTGAATATCTAGAAAAGTCACACTACGGACTAGCCGATTTTTATGAAGTTAACGACGCCAAATATGTCGCTAACCCTGGATGCTATGCCACAGCAACACTACTGGCACTAGCTCCACTAATTCAAAATCACCTAGTTGATACGTCATCGATCGTCGTGGATGCCAAATCCGGTACTTCCGGAGCAGGAAAGAAACCAAATGAAATGACACATTTCACTAAAACAAATGAGAATCTACAACTGTATAAGGTTAACCAACATCAACACATTCCAGAAATTGTTCAACAATTACAGATTTGGGACAAAAGCGTACCTTATATTCAGTTTACGACAACACTATTACCACTGACACGTGGAATAATGGCCAGTTGCTACGCAAAGGCAAAGCCTGAAATAACTGAAGATGATGTACGGAATGCTTTTATTCGAACATATTCAGATGACACCTTTGTGAATGCTACTGAAGGAGTTTTCCCAACTTTAAAACAAGTTGTCGGAACTAACTTCTGTGACATAGGTTATCAATTAAACCCTGTTACCCATCAAATCGTAATAGTCAGTGTTATTGATAACCTCCTAAAAGGTGCAGCTGGACAAGCAATTCAGAATTTCAATTCAATGTTTAACTACACACCGGAAACAGGCCTAGATCTAACGCCTGTTTTACCTTAGGAGGATTTTTTTATGCAAACATCTTTAGAAAACACCAGCGAATATCAGATTATCGAGTTCACTTGGCCAAAAGGTTACCAATCAGACGGTCTGCACGCTGGACTTCGTAAAGTAAAGAATGATATGGGCTGGATTTATTCAACTACTCCAGCAAAAGCAGCTGGTACTTATACAACTAACCAATTCCAAGCTGCCCCAACTACTCTAACTAAAAATACTATTAATAAAAATCACACCTTACAAGCCATTATCATGAACAGTGCTGTTGCCAATTCATGTACTGGAAAACTTGGTGAAAAAAATGCTTTAACTACTCAAAAATTAGTCGCTGAAAAACTTAATATCAACCCTGACTTGGTTGGTGTTGCTTCAACTGGATTGATTGGGGATCAGTTACCTATGGATATCATCACAAAAGGTATCGAAAAACTACAACTGACTGACAACACTGAGGTTACTAATGCAGTTCTAACAACTGATAAGCATGCCAAAACAATCAGCATTCAAATCGATATTGATGGTAAACCTGTTACTATCAGTGGATTCTGTAAGGGGTCTGGCATGATACATCCAATGATGGCAACAATGTTAGGATTCGTTACGACCGATGCAAATATTGAAGATGGCCTATTACAAGAAATACTTAGTTCAGAGGTCGACTCAACCTTCAATCAGATAACAGTTGATGGTGATACATCTACTAACGATATGGTTGTCACAATGGCTAACGGACAAGCTGAAAACACTGAATTAACCAAAGACAGTCCAGATTACCCTAGCTTTGTTTCCGCCTTTCATGAAGTATTGAGCACCTTGGCACAAGATATTGCCGAAGACGGTGAAGGCTCAACTAAGCTAGTCGAAGTCAACGTACAAAACGCCGCTACACACGACGATGGTCAAAAAGTTGCCAAAGCAATTGTCGGTTCTAATCTTGTTAAATCTGCAATTTTTGGTGAAGATGCCAATTGGGGTAGAATCGTGGCCGCCATTGGCCAAACCGACGCTACAGTGGACATTGAACACACATCAATATGGCTAAATGACTTACCTTTAGTTGTTGACAGTCAAGCTGCTGACTTTGACGAAAAAGAAATGAAACAAGCATTATCAAATAATAAAATCACTATTCTAGTAGATCTGAATTCTGGAACTAGTACCGGACAAGCCTGGGGCTGTGATTTAACCTACAATTACGTCCGAATTAACGCCACATACAAAAGCTAAAACAAAAAAATAAAGTATGAGGTGTTAATAATGGAAGGTACAATCGTTATCAAAATCGGCGGAAACGCTAGTAATCAACTACCAGATACATTTTTCCAACAAATCAAGAATTGGTGGGATATGGGTAAACATGTCCTAATTATTCATGGTGGTGGTCCACAGATCTCCAAATGGAGTGAAATGTTGAACCTATCTGTCAAAAAAATTGACGGTATCAGAGTTACCGACGATGCAACTTTGGATGTTACAAAAGCTGTCTTATTAGGCATGGTCCAACCCAAGATCTGCCAATATCTGTCAGAATCTGGATTACCAGTGATCGGTATGAACGCCAGTGATAATCATCTTATTACAGGTGAATATCTTAATAAATCTGAATACGGTGAAGTTGGTAAAGTCACTGGTATCAATAAGCAATGGCTTGATGAAGTCCTTGAAGACCAAATTGGTGTGCTAGCCCCACTTGCTCAAACAAGTGATGGTCAGTGGTTAAACGTTAATGCTGACATGGCTGCCGCTAAGATTGCAGTGGAATTAAACGCCGAATCATTAGTTCTAATAACTGATGTCCCAGGCGTCTTAAATTCCGGCAAAGTAGTTTCTCAATTGACTGAAACCGATGCAGATGATCTATTTAAAAAAGACATCATCAAATCCGGAATGATGCCAAAAATCAATGCTTCTTTCGCAGCACACAAAAATGGTGTCGATCAGACATTCATCACAAACGATTTAAGTAAACCGGGAACTCATTTTCAATAAGTTTAAACAAAAAAATCAATGGAGGTTCATTATGGAACATGTATTCCCTACTTACTCACGTTTTCCATTCGACCTAGTCAATGGACATGATGTATATCTGGACGACAATCACGGCAAAACATACCTAGATTTCACTAGTGGTATTGGTGTTTGTAGCTTTGGATATAGTAATGAAATAATTCAACAAAGTGTTGAAGAACAAATCAAAAAAGTTTGGCATATTTCTAATCTTTACGAGAGTGAACTACAAGATAAAGTTGCTGACCAACTTTGTAACGATGATCAACTTGCCTTCTTCTGTAACTCTGGTACCGAGGCCAATGAAGCTGCCTTCAAATTGGCACGTAAAGCCAGTGGTAAATCAACTGTTATTGCGTTTAACAATGGATTTCACGGACGTACCTATGGTTCAATGTCACTGACTGGTAATCCTGATATAAGACGTGGCTTTGAGCCATTAGTACCAGATATAATCTTTGCCGACTATAACGATGATGCAGCAATCAACTTGATAAATTCAGACGTTGCGGCCGTTATTCTAGAAGTTATTCAAGGTGAAGGTGGCGTCAACAACGGTAACAAGTCTTGGTTGCAAGGTATTCAAAAAGCCTGCCATGATAACGGCGTTATATTAATCATTGATGAGGTACAAACTGGTATCGGTCGTACTGGTACTAAGTTTGCCTTTGAACAATTCAACCTTGACCCAGATATTATCACTTCAGCAAAAGCACTTGGTAACGGAACACCCATCGGTGCCATGATCGGTAAAAAGAAGTTTGCTAAGTTCTTTGGACCTGGTACTCATGGAACTACATTCGGTGGTAATAAAATTTCTCTTGCTGCTGCAACTGGTGTTTTACAACAATTAACTCCTGAATTTTTGGATGGTGTTCAAAATAAATCTAAGACTGTTTGGGATTATTTAAATAACGAGATTGCTCCTCTAAACTCGGTTACAGATATTAGTGGATTGGGACTCATGATCGGTATTCATATTGATGATAAATTCCCTGTTGGTGATGTAATCAGCCAACTACAAGACGCTGGCTTGTTAACTCTGTCAGCTAAATATAATACTTTAAGATTACTTCCACCACTTGTTATGAGTGAAGAAGAGTTGCTGAATGGTCTTGAAAAAATCAAACTAGTTTTGAAATAACATGACTCTTTTCCTACTCAAACTCGCAGTGAAAACGTGTGCCAAAACACAATTTTCTTCGTTTAATAAAAAATAAGTAGACATCCACGCAAGTGGATGTCTACTTATTTTGCATTATACTCGAAAACTGAACGTGTTTTGTCGCACTCTGCCTTTTTGTGACTAAATTTGATCAAATGCCTGCTTCAAATCATCTAATAGATCTTTTGAATCTTCAATACCGACTGATAATCTCACTAATTCATCTTTAATACCATTTTGTAAGCGGATTTCACGAGGAATGGCAGCATGGGTCATGACTGATGGAACCTCAATCAAACTTTCAATTCCACCTAAGCTTTCAGCTAGATCAATCAACTTTAAACTCTCGACAAACTTCTTAGGGTCTAAGCCTGGTTGTAGTTCAAATGAAATCATTGCTCCAAAGGTATTCATCTGTTCCTTAGCAATTTCATATCCTTTTGACTCCTTATTACCCGGATAATAGATCCTTGCGACTTTGTCATTATTATTCAAATAATCATAAACAATCCTAGTGTTCTCATCATGGACACGCATACGTACACCCAGTGTCTTAATTCCACGCATCAATAACCAACTATCATCTGGTCCCAGCACACTTCCGATTGAATTCTGTAGGAATGCCAAGTCTTCAGCAATCTTGTCGTCACTTGTAACAGCAAGGCCTGCGACAACGTCACTATGACCACCAAGATACTTAGTAGCACTGTGCACAACGATATCTGCACCTAGTGTTAATGGATTCTGATTATAAGGTGTCGCAAATGTATTATCAACAATAGTCTCCAAATTATGTTTCTTGGCAATTTTGGCGATTCCTTTTATGTCAGTAATCTTTAACAATGGATTAGTTGGTGATTCAAGGTAGATTGCCTTAGTGTTTTTTTGAATAGCCTTTTCCACTGCATCAAAGTCACTAGTGTCTACTGATGTGAATTCTAGTCCAAATCGTTTTAGAACTTTATTGATCAATCTAAACGTTCCACCATAGACATCGTTTCCTACAACTATGTGGTCACCAGATGAAAATGTTGAAAATACTGCATGAATTGCAGCTGATCCAGAAGCAAATGCGAATCCATATTTGCCATCTTCGATTTCAGCAATTAAAGTCTCTAATGAAGCACGAGTGGGATTGCCTGTGCGTCCATATTCCCACTTAGGACCAGCTCCTAGTTTGTGTTGGTGAAAGGTTGAAGAGCGGTAAATCGGTGTTGAAACTGCCCCTGTCGTTGGATCTTCACTGAAGCCACCGTGAATAAGTTTTGTATTGAATTTCATAATAAATATCTCCTTTAATTTTTAGTTATAAATATGTTTACTTAAATAACGTTCACTAGAATCTGGGAACACCGTTACAATCGTTGAATTGCTTGGTAAGGTTCTTGCTACCTCTAAACTAGCCGCCAAGGCCGCTCCACTGGAACTTCCAGCAAACAATCCTAGATTTTTTGCCATCCATCTAACGTAGTAAAATGCATCATCGTCGTCTATGGTTTGAATATCATCAACTTTGATTTCTTTAAAGAATGGTGGGACAAATTCGACTCCTATACCTTCTGTTCGATGAGAATGTTTAGGCCCTCCATTTAGAATTGAACCAGCAGGTTCAACGGTGATCGACTTCATTTCGCGATTTTTTTCTAGCAATGCCTTGGCTGTTCCAACAAATGTACCACCACTACCTGCCCCCGCTACAAAGGCATCTATTTTCGTTGGTATATCATGTAATATTTCTTGGCCCATTGTCTTGTAATACGTCTGTGGATTAGCTTCGTTAACGAATTGCATCGGTACATAAGAATCATCTATTTGTGAGGCCAAGTCACGTGCTTTTTTTATTGCTCCGACGATACCATCTTCAGCCGGAGTATTGATCAATTCAGCACCTAGGGCTTTCATCAAAACTTGTTTTTCTTGACTGAACTGGTCTGGAACAACTAACTTCACTGTCAAATGATACTTTTGTGCTGCCAATGCAACACCGATCCCCGTATTACCGGCTGTCGGTTCAATAATTGTTGTTTTATCTTTAATAAGTCCTTTTTCAATTCCATCCTCAATTAAATTGACACCTAAGCGATCCTTAATGCTCCCACCAGGATTGAACATTTCCAATTTAGCGTAAATATTGCTTCCGTTAGGTACCTTTATATCAAGTTTCATTAAGGGTGTATTGCCAATAGTTTGGTAAATATTATCAACTAACATTCATCTTCTCCTTAAAATTATATAAAAAAAGGGTGCAGATAATTTTATCTGCACCCTACACGATTATCACTAAACTTTGAGTTCATCGAAAAATTAATTACTCAAACTAGTGGACCGCATAAAGTGCGTTCCACAACAACAACTGTTCTTTGTTTGAATATTAATTAATAACATATCGAAGAACCTCCCGTTTGATTTATGCTTATGACAATAGGCCTATCTACAAAATTTGTCAAACACTTTTTAATCGTTATAACGCCACACTAGTCTGATAATTCCTTGATACAGTGTTGCAAAGCGGTTCTTACAATATCTTTATTCTCTGATCCCATTACATTAATGATCCGCCTTTCTGTTTCATTAAAGTAATCATCGATCTGTTTTGCCAGTGAATGTGCCTTAGGTGTCAAAATGATTCTTTTCAATCTAGCATCTGACTTTACAGGGACTCTTACTAATAGATCACGATCCTCCATTAATTTTAATGAGCTAGTGGCAGTTGCACGTCTAATATTAAATTCTTTTTCAACATCTTTTTGAAAAATATCTTGGTTGTTTTCTTCGTGAGATACATAATCAATAATACTGATCTGCACACTGGTCAATCCAAGTGTTTGCGCATATTTCTCTGCATCTCTATTAACTGCATTATTTGCCTTTTTTATCAGTATACCAAACAATCTATCCATGTCTCTCACTCCTATTGTTATAATTCTAACATTTAATTTATACTAGCACATATAGGGTCAATTGTGTTATAACTTCTTTAGTTAGTTTGAATTCTAACAATAATCTAGAGAGGAATTTTATATGAATCGTCAATTAAATTCAAAATTAATAATTTCAATTATCGCCACAGGACTTCTTTCCTTTTGCGGTGTTGTGGTCGAAACCGCCACAAATATCACTTTCCCAGTTTTAATGAAAGAATTCAGTGTCTCAACTTCAACCGTTCAATGGATGACTACAGGATATCTACTTGTTGCATCAATCATGATGCCTCTTTCAGCTTTTCTAAAAAATAGTTTCACATCAAAAAAACTGTTTTCTACTGCATCAATCCTCTTCATTCTTGGACTACTGCTTGACGTAACTGCGCCAACCTTTATCCAACTAGTTACCGGTAGAATAATTCAAGGAATCGGTGCTGGTATTGCATTACCATTAATGTTCAATATTATTTTGGAACAAGCTCCAATTAATAAAATCGGCTTCTTAATGGGATTAGGAACACTGGTCACAGCAGTTGCACCAGCAATCGGACCAACGTTTGGTGGATTAGTCGTTGATACTTTCAACTGGCGCAGTATCTTTTTATTCCTACTACCAATCGTAATCCTGGCTCTTATCTTAGGTCTTGTATCTATTCAACAAGTAACCAAGCCAAAACGTACCAAGCTAGATTTCATTGGATTGATCTATATAGCTTTGACCTTTGTAGGGATCATAGTCGGCTTCAGTAATTTATCTACTATCGTTACTAGTCCGATGAACTTTTTCATTCCTTTTGTTATTGGTGTTATCTCCTTATTCTTGTTCTTAAGACACTCCGTTAAATCAGACAATCCACTTTTGAATCTCAACGTATTTAGTAACAAATCATTTTCACTTCATCTTGGTGCTTACTTCTTGATTCAACTAATTGCCTTAGGTATTTCCTTTATCCTTCCCAACTATATACAATTGGTGAACAACAAAAGTGCCTTGATAGCGGGATTAATCGTTCTACCAGGTGCAGCGATTGGAGCAATTCTAGCACCATTGAGTGGAACTATTTACGACAAGCTTGGTGCCAGAAAACCTATAATGACTGGAATAATACTTGAAATCATCTCCTTGTTACTATTCTTTATACTTGGTAAAACATTGACTATCACTACGATCCTAGTCATCTATATCATCTTGATGCTCGGTATGGGGTCAGTCATGGGGAATACAATGACCAATGCCTTACAACAGCTAAATGAGACGCAAATTGCTGATGGTAACGGTATGTTCAATACCGTCCAACAATTTGCCGGAGCGGTGGGTACTTCAATCGTTTCAACCATCATTGCCTTCTCCCAGAACTCAAACAGCAGCCTTACTTATTCAGCTAAGACTGCCATCGGCGCACAACACGCATTTTTATTGTTGTTGATATTCATCCTGATTGCTTGTTTAAGTTTAAATCATGCTACCAAGAATTCCAAATAACCCCCCATACTCAATTTTTTAGAACTTTACTTTTTTGCTTCATATTTTATGGCTGCATAAGAAGTATCTGTAGTATTGAAAAAATCTACATCGATCACCTTATTGTCACTTTTCTCTAGTCTTTCAATTGTCATATTCAAATTTTCCGTAAAAATATACTGTCTCTCGGACTCCTCAGCTTCTTCATGATACGGAACCAATTTAATTTGTAACATTTTCTAATGCCCCATCTTCATTATATTTTTCACTACACGTACTATATAACATGTTTTATTGATGAACTGATCCTAATTGCCGTGAAATTTTAGTTTAAAATATTTAATATATAATTCCTAAGTATTATATTACCCAATAATCAAAAAAACACGTACTATCTTCTGTTCAAATTGCATTCATTCTAAACTAAGGTAAAGAATGACCCAAGCATGTCTGAATTACTGAAGGAGTATACGAATGATTAATGAAATCGGTAAAATAATACGTGACAAAAGAAGGTCACTAAGTTTGACCATTGAACAATTGGCTGAAAAGGCTGATGTCAGTGAGAGTTTAGTTTCACAGCTTGAGCGTGGTGTTAATAGCAACATCTCAATAAATAAATTGGAAAGAATCTCTACTGCTGTAGATTTGAAATTGCCCGACCTTTTTGATAAGCCTGCAAATAATGGTATCAAGTACCTCGAGTTACTCGACTTTTTAGCTGACCTTCCCCGTGATAAAAGAGAAGACATATCTGACAAGATCTTAGCGCTATTATCTTCGATGCATACTTTATAGAATATTGATTTCACTATAAAATAAGATTCAAATACATCCGATAAACATTGGTATCATGAACCACTCTCAATATATTACAGATTTTTTAGCAATACAATATGTTTTATGTATTGTATTGAAAATAATTTATAAAAATACGCATTATAAACCATGCAAAAAAAACGAACCCGTATAACGAGTTCGTTTTTTTGTATCTCTATATTGCACTCTTTTTATGAGCTTCACTACTAAATAAATAAACCAAAATTATAATAACCAAAATAATTAAAATCAATGCCGAAAGCATAATATTATGAATTCCTGAAAAGAAGATTCGTTTCATCTCTGGAACGACAGCCTTTGGTAATTCCTTAGCAACTGCCGCGTTGCTCAACTTATTCATCATCGACATTGTAATATGTCCATGGCTTCCTCTGACACCCTTGATCAAGGCTAAGTTTAAAATGACTCCATAAATTGATGACATGAAAGTTTGACTCAAAATCCTGACTAAATAAGCAAATGAAGTGGAGATTGGTACATCTCGTTGTTCGACATCAAATTGCACAGCAATCAATAACGCATTGAAACAAATACCAACACCGAATCCTTCAAAAACACCCATTATCAATAAGAAGGTATAACTAGCGTTTTGACTAGCCCAAAACAATCCGGCAAAAGAAATCAGAAACGAAAGCGTACCAATAGCAATGATCACATAGCGACTCATTCTTCGTTGCATAAACGGCTCCAACTCTGAGCCAATGAAGTTAGCAATTGCGCCCGGGATTTGAGTCATCCCACCGATTAAAGCAGTGAGTCCCATAATTCCTTGAGCCCACATTGGTATATAGATATTAAACGCTACAAACGATCCCCATAATAAAGCAAATAAAATCAAATCAATAACTAATTTTTCATTTTTGAATAAACGATTAGGCACAATCGGGTCTTCAACCTTTTCCTCAACTCGCGACATCCAAAAGATTAACCCCGCTCCTAAAATAATAAACACTAACGTAATCCAAATTGATGAAACTCCAAGTAACTGAATTCCAATCAAAAACGACGTTAATCCAAGAACCATTAAAACAGCTCCGAAATAATCGACCTTTTCTTCATTCAACTTCTCTTTAATATTGAAGTAAATTGAAACGATCGTTATCGAAAGTAATGCCAAAGGTAAATTTATATAAAATACCCAATGCCAACTGAATGAATCAACGATCCAACCACCAATCAGTGGACCAACGATAGACGTTCCACTGAATCCAGCTGAGGCAATTCCGATAACTTGTGAACGGCGTTTTATATTTTTGAAAATTTGTGAGTAGATGATGAACGGAATAGTGTTCATCCCACCAGCACCGATCCCCATGATACTTCTAGCGGTGATAAACCAAATAATGTTGGGAGCTAGTCCTTGAAACAAGGCTCCAATCATGAAAACAATTGTAGCGGTGATATAGGCAACTTTGTTACCCTTCTTCTCCCCAAACTTACTCCACAGTGGTGTTGAAACTGCCATCCCTAACAAGAAAATGGCTACGATCCACCCCATGTATTGAATACCATGCAAATCACTAATAATTGCTGGCAATGCAGTATTGATTATTGTTGCATCGAGTCCAGCCATCATATTCGACAAAACTAACGCAAAAGTAACCAGAATTTTACGATTTCTACTCATGTAATTACTTCTTCCCCTTATATTTTTACAAATGAAAATAAGACTTACACAGTTGTGCAGAGTCTTATTTCAGAAAACATTCAACTACGATTTCCATTACCATACACAATTTGTCATTAATTATAGGCTTATTTTTCTAATCAAACAAATAACCTTATAATTTGCTGATGCGCTCAAAAATAATTATTAACAACTTCAATTTTACTTAAATTTTCTGTGGAAAACGTGTGACAAAATTCCACTTTTTTCACAGAATTCGCTAAGCGCTTGTGACACATAAATGGTTTTCTTACGAAAACGTGTGACAAAACACAATTTTCTCAATATAAGCCCAAAAGGCGATTTTGACATTACTGGTTTTCTAGCGAAAACGTGTGCCAAAACACAATTTTCTCAATATAAGCCCAAAAGAACCCGTATTTACATGCGTAAATACGGGTTCTTTTGGGCTTATAAACGAAAACTGAACGTGTTTTGTCACACTCTAAATATTATTTAATATCTTTAGCAGCAACCCATTCATTTGTAGCAACTTTATACATCTTTTCACCATTAATAGTAGCCATCTTAGTTGTTAACCAGCTAGTCTTGCCACCTAATCCACGGTTTTTAATTGCAGTTCCATCGGCTTTATACAAAGTTGTACTACCCTCAGATATTGTTGTAACAGCGGTTTTATCAGCCTTTACAATTCCATCAGGTAGCGTTGCATCTGTATTAGTGTCAGTATCCGTGTTTGTATCAGTATTTGTGTCTGTACTTGTACTGTCACCTTCAACAGTTACATCAGAACCTTTAGCCCACTCACTTGTAGCTACACGATAATAAGTTACTCCATTTAAGACCAACTTCTTATCAACTGACCAAGCTGAATTTGGTGCTAGGGCACGTGACTTAATAGCACTTCCATCGACTTGATATAAACTTACATTATCTTTGCCAGTTGTTACTACACCTTTAAAGCTAGAGATAGGATCAACCTTTGTTACTGTGACGATTTGTGTATTACCATCTGTTTGGATGGTTACTGACTTATCACTAGCAGCATATCCACTAGGAATCTGCTCATCAGTTAAGTCTACTTTATCTCCAACTTTTTCTGATGAAACAGTAGTTCTGCCGACTTCTGATTCGTCTGCAGTTTTGAATATAATATTGTTTGAAACAACCTTGTTAACAAAAACTGATTGTTCATATGATTTAGCACCATTAGCGTTAACCAAAGTAATAGTCTTATTACCAGCATTTTGTAATGCATATCCTGCTGGAATACTGTTCAAAGTTTGTGTTGAACCCACAGCACCAGTCAATGTTTCAGTTCCAACCAAATTGTTAGTTGCATCATAATAACTGATATTAGCAGTAACGTCTGTATCAGCATCTTTTGTAGCAGCTGCAGTTACTTCTTCAGCAGCGTTAACTACTGCAGGTGTTGTTGTTGCTCCAAAAATCAAACTTGAAAATAAAATACCACTTAAAATTATCGATCTTCTCATACTTAGTATTCCCTCCGATTATAATAACTACCTATAATATAATCTTGGGGGAACGTATGTGCAAGGTTGATATTACAAATGTTAGAAGACTGTAACAAATTATTTCATAGAAATAACAATTTTACCTTTAGCATGATGTGATTCACTAACCTCTTGAGCAGCTTTCACACCATCTTGAGTGAATGGATGTGTGCTATCAATGATAACTTTAACAACGCCTTCACTCACCAAATTAACTAGTTGTGTCAATTGTTTACCATTTGGTCTCAGCCAAATACTTTGGGCGGTGATATCTTTTGCTTTCGCCAAATCTTCATCTATATTGCCTGCAATGGTAATGAGTCGACCACCTTGTTTCAGAACAGAATAGCTCTTAGCCAAGGTATCGCCACCAACAGTATCAAAAACGGCATCTAGGTCATTCAATTCCTTTGAAAAGTCAGTATCATGATAATCGATCACACGCTCAGCTCCCAGACTCTTCAAGAATTCTTCGTTCTTAGCACTAGCCGTCGTATACACATGTGCACCAATATGTTTCAACAATTGAATGGCAATGATACCAACACCACCGGCACCTCCTTGCATGAGAACTTTTTGTCCAGGTTTAACTTCCAAGTAATCATATACACCCTGCCAAGCTGTCATTCCAGCCAATGGTAATGCAGCAGCTTCTTCATATGAGACATTCTCCGGTAGTAAAGCTAATTTATCCTCTTTGACTGCTGTATATTCAGCATAAGTTCCACGATTTGTTAAATCAGGACGGGCCAAGACTTTATCGCCAGTCTTGAATTCTTTAACCTTTCGTCCAGTTCTTGTAATAACACCTGCAACATCCCAACCTAATATAATAGGAAACTTTAATGGGATCGATTCTGCCAAATATCCCTCACGAAGTTTCCAGTCAATTGGATTGACCGATGTAGCTTTCACCTCAACCAATACTTCATCATCGGCTATTTCTGGAATAGTGATGTTTTCCATTTGTAGTTTATCTACATTACCGTACTCATTAATAACTACTGCTTTCATTAAAAATCCCCCTCACAATGCATTTTAACTATGTCTTAGTACAATATGTCAATATTACCAAATTTTCAAACTTTTTGTTTGAAAACGTTTTCTTCGAAAAAAATAAGACAATTCTACCAACAAGGAGTATGATAAGTCACATGATATTAATACAGGTGTTCAGTATTAATGAACACCTTCAAAGGACGGGATTTATTTATGGAGAAGAAAACATTAAGTCGGAGCCTTTCATCTAGACAAATGCAGATGATCGCTCTTGGGGGAACAATCGGTGTCGGACTATTTATGGGGTCAGCTTCCACCATCAAGTGGACCGGTCCATCCGTATTGTTGGCTTATGCTTTAGCAGGGCTAATTCTTTACATGGTCATGCGAGCCCTTGGTGAAATGCTCTATGTGGATCCTTCCACTGGTTCATTTGCCAAATATGCTACAGAATATATCCATCCTGTTGTTGGTTACTTAACAGCTTGGAGCAATGTCTTCCAGTACTTAGTAGTAGGAATAAGTGAAGTTATTGCTGTTGGTACTTACTTGGAGTTTTGGTGGCCCAGTATGCCAAAGTGGATTGCCGGAGTTGTTGTAGTTGTCACTTTATGTGTCGCTAACCTTACTTCTGTTAAAGCTTATGGTGAATTGGAATTTTGGTTTGCTTTAATCAAAGTTGTCACAATTATTTTTATGATTATTCTTGGTCTTTTAGTTATTATTTTTGGTGTTGGTAACCATGGTCATCCAGTTGGTATCAGCAACCTTTGGGTTAACGGTGGATTTTTCACCGGTGGATTAAAGGGATTTGTTTTTGCGTTATCAATTGTTGTTGCCTCATATCAAGGTGTTGAAGTTATTGGTATCACTGCCGGTGAGGCTGAAGATCCACAGAACAATATCGTTCGTGCCATCAGATCGATCGTTGGTAGAATCTTGATTTTCTATATTGGAGCAATTTTTGTTATCGTATCAATTTATCCTTGGGATAAGTTAGGAACAATTGGTTCACCATTTGTTGAAACATTCGCCAAAGTGGGAATTACTTTTGCGGCTGAGATCATCAACTTTGTTATGTTAACTGCTGCTATGTCTGGTTGTAATTCTGGTATCTTCAGTTCCAGTCGTATGCTTTATACACTAGGACTAGAGAAGTACTTACCCAAATCATTCACTAAGTTATCTCCACACAAAGTTCCTTATATACCAGTTATTACAATTTCGGCTGGTATCTTAATTGGTTTGATCTTGAATTATACTTTGCCAGTTTTATTCCACACTTCTAGCAACATATTCGTTATTGTTTATAGTTCCAGTGTTCTACCTGGAATGGTTCCTTGGTTTGTTATCTTGATAAGTGAGCTTAGATTCAGGAAACAAAACGCTGAACATATGAAGAATCATCCCTTCAAAATGCCACTATATCCTATCAGTAACTACTTATCTATCGTTGCCTTACTGATAATCTTAGTATTCATGTTTATGAACCCTGAGACTACAGTGTCACTAATGGTCGGAGTGGTCTTCTTAATAGTAATGACTGCTATCTACTTCCTACATGAACGTGGTAGAGATCATACACAAACTAACGCAACTTCAACTGATGAAGCCTTCGCTGAAGAAGACGAAAAATAATTTACGAACAATCTATATACAAATAGTCCATAACCGTAATGGTTATGGATTATTTTTGTATAATTATGATATTAAATTGGCATATTTTCATAAAACTACGTACTTTTCTGAAAATATATAGTATTATTAAAACAAATCAAATTAGATTAATTTATGTTTAAGAAGGGTGAATAACAATTATGAAAGAGGAAAAATTAAAACGAAGTCTTTCATCTCGACAAATGCAGATGATCGCACTGGGTGGAACCATTGGTGTTGGACTATTCATGGGGTCAGCTTCTACCATCAAGTGGACTGGTCCATCAGTATTGTTAGCTTATGCACTGGCCGGGTTGATTCTTTACATGGTTATGCGAGCACTTGGTGAAATGTTATATGTTGATCCTTCAACTGGTTCATTTGCTAAGTTTGGTACAGAGTATATCCATCCAGTGGTCGGATATTTAACCGCCTGGAGTAATGTGTTCCAGTGGTTAGTCGTTGGTATCAGTGAAGTTATTGCTGTTGGTACTTATTTGAGCTTTTGGTGGCCTAATGCCCCACAATGGATCGTTGGAGTGATAGTTGTCGTTACACTATGTATCGCTAATTTAACCTCTGTTAAAGCTTACGGAGAACTAGAATTTTGGTTCTCACTTATCAAAGTCGTTACTATTATCTTCATGATCGTTTTAGGTTTTTTGGTAATTTTATTTGGAGTTGGTAATCATGGTCATCCAGTTGGTTTCAGTAATCTCTGGGCAAATGGTGGATTTTTCACCGGCGGTCTTAAGGGATTCATCTTCGCATTATCGATCGTAGTTGCCTCGTATCAAGGTATCGAGGTTATTGGTATCACTGCTGGTGAAGCCGAAAATCCTAAAGAGACCATAACACATGCGATTCGATCAATTGTCGGTAGAATTTTGATTTTCTATATTGGAGCAATCTTTGTCATAGTAACAATCTATCCTTGGAACAAATTGGGCACAATGGGATCTCCATTTACTGAGACATTTGCCAAGTTCGGTATCACTTTTGCGGCTGAAATAATCAACTTTGTTGTTTTGACTGCTGCTTTGTCGGGTTGTAATTCTGGTATCTTCAGTTCTAGTCGTATGTTATATACATTAGGTATAGAAAACCGTCTTCCAAAGGCATTCACCAAGTTATCTCGCCATAAAGTTCCCTATCTGCCAGTAATCGTTATATCTACTGGTATTCTAATCGGTTTGATTCTTAATTATGCCTTACCACTTATTTTTCACACTTCAAATAATATCTTCGTCATCGTATACAGCTCTAGTATTTTGCCTGGTATGGTCCCATGGTTCGTTATTTTGTTCAGTGAATTAAGATTCCGGAAACAAAACGCTGAACAAATGGTCGATCATCCCTTCAAAATGCCCTTTTATCCCCTTAGTAACTACCTTTCCATTGCAGCTTTAGTAGTTATTTTGTTCTTCATGTTCCTCAATCCTGAAACTACAGTTTCATTATTAGTTGGTGTAGTATTTCTAGTGGTTATGACTCTGATATATTTCATTAGAGAACATCGAATTGATAAAAATGACAATGTAAGAAAAGATTAGTTTTCACACAAGATTGATTATGGTGTAATATAAAACACATATATTTTTTAAAGAGGCAATTTATATGGGAGTATTTTTTCAAAGTGTTCAGGGAATTTTAATTATCATTATTTTAATTGCAGTTGGTTATGTTTTGGCTCAAAAAAAGTGGTTCTCAGATGAATCAACCAAAATGATCGCCAAACTGGTTACACAAGTGGCTTTGCCAGCTTATATGATCTATACGATCACACACGACTTTACAGCCGCAAAACTAATTAAGTTATTACCTAATCTAGTGATTCCATGTTTATCTATGACTATCCTTATTGGAATATCGGTCATAATGATAAAGGTGCTTCACATTGATAAGGATCATCAAGGACTATTTTCATCAATGTTCTTCAATTCAAATACCGTATTCGTTGGTTTACCAGTCAATATGGCCTTATTTGGACCAGAAAGTCTACCTTATGTTTTGGTTTACTATATGGCCAATACGACCTTCTTTTGGACATTAGGAACTTATTTAATCCAAGTAGATGGCGAAAAAAAAGGAACTTTCAATTGGAAGACAACTATCGGTAAGTTGCTATCACCACCATTATTGGGTTTCATTATTGGTTTGATCTTAGTTATTCTACATATTCAGTTACCAAACTTTCTAATGTCTGATTTCCAATATGTTGGTAATTTAACGATCCCACTATCAATGATATTCATTGGTATTTCAATTTCTAACGCCGGTTTGACCAACGTCACCTTCCACAAGGAAAACGTCGGAGTGTTATTTGGAAGATTCATCTGTGCTCCACTATTGATGAGTGCCTTATTTCTATTCATTCCCGGCCCAGCATTAATGAAACAAGTCTTCATCATCCAAGCTGCCATGCCAGTCATGACCAACGCTCCAGTCGTTGCCAAGCTTTATCATGCGGATTCTAATTATGCGGCTATTATGGTCACAGAAACAACCGTTCTTAGTTTGTTCGTGGTTCCAGTTTTGATGATGATTATCAAATAGAACGTAACCATACACGGGTAATTTTTGAGCATTAACCTAAATAGTCCTAGTAATCACAAAGTGATTGCTAGGACTATTTAAGTTGAGCGGAAAAAATTGTGTATGATTACGCGTTTGCGAAGCAAACAAGGAAACAAAGTTAATTTTTAAAATTTGAAATTGACCAAAGGATCATATTTATCGTTATTCCGACAAATACAAATGGTGGAATAAAGAAAGTTATTAACAGAGAAATAAAGTTTATAAAAAATGATATCCATTCCAAATTTTTTGTTCTATTTATAATTTTCCCCGATTTAGTATCTGCTACTTTCTTGGTTACACTGTTTCGTAAAAAGGCAAATGACATATTATACAAAAGTATATTCACAGCATATAAAATTGCAGGTACTCTGGCGAGAATATCCGACCCCACCCAAGCTGTAGTTGCTGGTAACAACGATACCCAGAAAAGTAAGATTATATTGTACCAAAGAATTCTATTATCTATTTCTTTTACATGGACAAACAGATAATGGTGATTGATCCACATAGTTGAAATAGATAGAAAGGTAAATATATACGTAACAAATTGTGGCACTACACTTATAAGTGCATTGATACTATGATTATCCTCTGGCAATCGTAGTTCAAGTGTAAGTATGGTTAATATTATTGCCAAAACGGCATCAGTAAATGCCTCAAATCTCTCCTTTTTCATAATAATCCCCCTTATTCACGATAATCCAACACCAATGATTCAGATATCAGTAATTCACTATACACATCATAAATATATTGTGCCTCACTCAGTTCGACACCATCTAATAATTCATATAGAAATTCGCGTTCTTTTTCAAATGTATTCATCAAGATCTGTCGTTCCTCAACAGCTTGAAAACCACTGAAAGCATAACGTCTATTATTGACTCCTCGCCATTGAGCTAAGAATTCCTTAACTGTAGTCTTTCTTGTCTGATCCAACAGATCAAACGTGACACTTTCTTTAACAGCCGGTGATATCTCTAAGTCACGAACATAATTTATACCAACGCCAACCATCTTTTCTCTAACCCTTTTGGACTTAAGTAAGATGTCATCATCATCCAAAATTGGATTCAAGATGAACTTAAACAATATTGTTGGTACCAGCATACTCAAAATAATCACGACTGTTTCAGTCAAAAGTATCAAATCAAAATCAGTCCCTTTGATGCCCATTTCTGATAACGAAAACGAAAGAGCTAACGTAACGGCGCCATGAACCCCACCAAATGCAAAAGTTACAGCTTCAATTTTTGAGTTCTTAGACAAGAACCTGGCATATAGATACCTGATCGTCGTTGAAACCACATAGATAGTTATTCCGATCCACAGCCATTTCAAAGTTGTAGACAATTCAACCCGTTGGTCAGTTACAATCCTAGCAATTGAGATTCCAAGTACCACGAATACATAACTATTCAAAACTCCACCAACAAAACTGACCGTCTGATTGAAAAAGCTTAGATAGCGAGGTATCGAGAATCTACTTCGGCTCATTTCACCATTGAATATCAATCCGGCACTAACTACTGCAATGATTCCTGATAACTCGATTCTCTATGCCACTAGATAGATCAAAATCGGCGTTGCAAAGTAAATAAGTAAGTGTGATGAGGTCTCATTGAACCGACTTCTGATGATCATCTGACGAATAACCATCGTTATGAACGCTACACCTGCACCAAGAATTACTCCTCCCACTGCAGAAATCAAGAAATCTCCGAAATTTCTCGTGTATGATAATTCACCAGTTTTGAACCACAAGACAGCTGCTTGCAACAAGATGATTCCTGAAGCGTCATTAAATAATGACTCCATTTTCAAAACTACTTCAGTTCTTTTAGGAACATCTCTACCCTCACGTACTGAATCTAGCGCCGTTGCGTCCGTTGGTGTACTAATGGCGATCATAATTAGCGCCAACGGTAATCCAACCTTGAATATCTTATTAACTGCAAACAATCCAACCGTTGCTGAAATCAACGCCAAAATAATTGCGGTCCCTAAAATCTCCTTGAACTTTCTCTGAACCAAAAAGCTTCTCGTTTGTTGTCCATCAAAGAATAATAACGGTGCAATAACAAAGGACATAAAGAATTCTGAATCAAAGCCTATGACCAGCTTACTTATAAGAGGAATGCATGCAAAAATAATACCCATAAATAAATTAATATAAGTCCTAGGTATTACTTTGATAAACTTGGCCGCCAAATTACTAATGGCAACTAATACCAAAATAATGACTGCTGAAATATACAGATCCATATTCTTCCTCCCCTCAAAAAAATACAGCTCCCTTCAATTAGAAAAGAACTGTATACAAAGTTATTATTGAGATTATATTAAGACAATTTTTTTGTCAATTAATTAGTTATATTACTTATTGATATATGCGTGAATACCACGCTCTAGTCGATTCAAGCCATCTTGAACCCGTGACTTATTAGTAGCCAAGTTCATACGCAAAAACTCACTACCATTACCACGATACTTAGTACCTTCAGCAAGATACAAGCCAGTTTCTTTTCTAATAAACTCGTTTAGTTCAGCTGAATCATCTGTGACTTTAGTACAGTCGATCCAAGCTAGATAGGTGGCATCGCTTTTTAGAACAGTCAATTCAGGAATGTTTTTAGCAACATAATCAGACAATAGTTGACGATTAATACTGATATATTGTCTCAATTCACTCAACCAATCATGTCCCTTAGTATAGGCCGCAATTGTTCCATCGATCGCCAAAATCCCTGGTTCATTATGTCCATCTATAGAGATAGCACGTCTAACTTTGTTACGTAGATTCTCATTTGGTACAAACAAAGTTGATGCATGTAACATCGCTAGATTGAAGGTCTTAGTAGGTGATACCAGTGAAATACTGTTATCAATAATTGACTCATCCAGTGAAGCAAATGGAATGTATGAGTTATTTGGCATTGATAGATCACCATGGATCTCATCAGAAATAATCAAGACATCATTGTCCTTAGCCAATTGACCAATACGGCTCAATGTCTTTGCATCCCAAATATGTCCTGTCGGATTATGTGGATTGCAAACGATCATAACTGTAGTTTGTGGGTCAGATAGCTTATTTTTAAGATCTTCCCAATCAATCTGATAAGCATCGTTTTTATATGTAAGTTCACTGTTAGTGACATTACGTCCATTACTCTCAATTGCCTTATAAAATGAATTATAATTAGGCTCTTGCAACAGAATATTATCACCAACATCTGTCAGATGACGGATTATTGCTGAAATAGATGGCATAACTCCAGTACTGAAGACCATCCAGTCAGTCTCCGGTTTAAAATTGTGCTCCAGTTCAAACCAGTTCTTTACAGCTTCATAATAACTGTCCGGAACGAATTGATAGCCAAAGATCCCGCCATCAATTGATTTTTTCATAGCCTCCATAATTTCTGGTGCCGTTTGAAAATCCATGTCAGCTATCCACATAGGAAGTTCATTTTCCAAAACATCCCACTTCTCAGAATTAGTGTTACGACGATCAAACTCTTTATCAAAATCGTATGACATAATTTCACCCCTCAGTATTCATTGATTCAAATATTATCACTTTCACACTAGAAAAGTTTGTGTTAAAACTTCTATAGTACTCAAATTTATATTATACTAATATGATTAAAAAAAAATTAAAATGGGAGGCTTGAGTATATGCCGTCATTTTTCAGAAAAAAAGACGTTATAAATGACCTTAAAAATAAGGATACTGTCCTGGAGCGAACGCTAGGCTCAAAAGATCTGATCATTATGGGAGTCGGTGTTATCGTCGGTTCCGGTATTTTCATCACCCCAGGTATTATTGCCGCAAATTATGCTGGACCTGGTGTTATTTTCACATACCTCTTCGCAGCACTAGTTTGTATTGGCGCAGCATTTTGTTACTCCGAGTTTGCTTCAACTATTCCCTTAGCAGGTAGTGCTTACACATACTCTTATTCAGTTTATGGCGAAGTAGTTGCTTGGATAGTTGGCTGGTCGTTAGTATCTGAGTACCTCTTTGCGGCCGCATCAACGGCTGTCAGCTGGTCAGCATACTTTCGTAACCTATTAGCTGGATTTGGCATAACTCTCCCCAAAGCCTTACAATCGGCCGCTAACACAAGTGGTAATTCACAAGGAAGATTCGACATTATTGCCTTTGTGATCGTCTTGTTAGCGACAGTATTACTACTTCAAGGATTGACTGAATCAGTCAAGATCAATGCCATCATGGTCTACGTTAAGATATTTGTCATCTTATTATTCGTAGTCGTTGCCGCATTCTTCGTTAAACCCAAAAACTACAGTCCATTTCTACCATTTGGCTGGAGTGGTATCGGTAAAGGAGCATCAGTGGCATTTTATGCTTTCTTAGGCTTTGACGTCGTTTCAACTGCTAGTGAGGAAGTCAAGAATCCCAAAAGGAACATGCCGATTGGAATTATTGCCTCATTATTGATAGTCGCAGTTTTGTACAGTCTAGTATCCTTTGTCCTAGTTGGAGCGGTCAATTATAAGCAACTAAACGTTGCCGATCCAGTGGCACATGCACTAAATATCCTCAATCAAAATTGGGCATCAGGAATTATTTCACTTGGTGCCGTTATGGGAATGACGACTGTCCTTTTAGTAATCATGTATGGTGGTACTCGTTTGATCTACTCATTCAGTCGTGATGGCTTATTACCTAAGGGGTTCAAGTCCGTCAATAAGAATAGTATTCCTGCAAATAGCACAGTCTTGGTAGGATTAGCTGCAGCAATCGCAGCGGCTGTTTTACCAATTGAAAAAATAACTGAATTGGTCAATATCGGAACATTACTAGCCTTTGCCTCGACCTCGATCGGTGTCATTTTTCTTCGTCATGGTAAGAACACACGCGACTTGAAACCGGCGTTTAAAGTACCGCTATATCCAATCTTTCCACTGATTTCATTCTTTGCCTGCATCTATTTGATGACACAATTACAACCATTCACTTGGCATATGTACGGTATTTGGACTGGAATCGGTCTAGTGATTTACTTCGGTTATGGATATGGTCACAGTTTGATCAACAAGAAAAAAGCTAATTCAAAACGTATTTAGAAGCTCTTCCTTTACCAATGATTTTAATAATAGATTGTTCCCTTAATTCAGATAAAGCACGTTTGATGGTGATTTCACTATATTGAGGAATCAATTCAATTAAGTCACGTTTTGACAATGGTCTCAATTCACTTTGTAAATATTTTAAAACTAAGTCAGATGCTGAAACAGGCTGATCTTCTAAAGTATCTATTCTTTCATATAAGTTACGATATGCTTGTAAAACAATGCTTAAGAAGTAATTAATGAACGGCTTATAATCATTTTTGTTATCAAACCAATCTATTGAACTAGCTTTAAGAGATGAGTAATAATTCTCTTTTGTCTTCTCTATCAGCTGCTCAATACTAATATATTTACCAACATCAAAATCACTTTTGTACATTGTCAAAAGTAACAACAACCGAGACATTCGCCCATTACCATCGTTAAAGGGATGAACGGAAACAAAGTCAAAGATAAAAATTCCAGTCAATATTAATGCTGGAATTTTTTTTTCTTTCACTGCGTGATTATATTCATCACATAGGTTCTCAATTAATCCTGGCGTTAAATGAGATGGCGGTGGCATAAAGCGTATCTCCTTTTTACCATCAGAGTACTCTGTAATAATCTGATTGTCAGAATCTTTAAAATGACCACCCCAAGTACTATCTGTGTAATTAAATAATCTCTTATGTAAAGCCAATATTGAATTCTTACTAATAGGAATATATTGGAAATTATCATGAATCAAAGTTAACACATCTCGATACCCAGAAATCTCAGCCTCACTTCTATTATGAGGTTGCGTTTTATCTTCCACCAATTGCTTAAGTCTAGTATCACTGGTATATATTCCTTCAATTCTATTCGAAGCATCTGTACTTTGAACTTTAGCAATATCGACTAAATGGTCTAATACCGATTGAAAGTTAATTTGAACATTGAATAATTTTCCACGTAATTCATATATTTGATTTAACTTATTCACTATTTCATCGTTAAAAATAAATTCATTTAGGTCGGAGTAATTGAATTCTTTCAAGATCATCCCCTCCTTTTCGGTATCATTATACTATAAATGATACCGAAAAGAATTGAGTGATACCAAAAAAAACTAGCGTTATGGTCATCGCCATTAACGCTAGTTTTTTGTATTATTTTCTTATAGAACTACCACGTGTTTACCACTATATTTACCAGACTCTAAGTTTTCTTGAGCTTGACCAACTTCTGCTAGGCCATGATAGACTTTGGCAATCGGAACAGCCAATTTATCCTGTTCGACTTCCTTCAAGATATCATTAAATACCTTTGCTGGTAGATCATTAGCCTCACCAGCATAGCTCGTAAGAAAGGTTCCTGTTGGAATCATAAATGGTGAAAATTCATCTAAGGTCCACTTGCCTGACAAAGCACCTACGAAACACAACTTACCGCCCTCTTTTAAGAAGTTAATATCTTGAAGTAAGGATGTAGTACCAACCAGTTCTAACACTTTGTCCACACCATCAGGCATAATTTGATGCATGTTCTTTTCAAAGTCTTTATCATCCAATAATGGATAAGTTGCTCCATATTTTTCTAGAGTCGTTAAGCTCTCAGAATGACGTGTCGTTGAAATGACCTTTGCCCCAAGATATTTTGCTAGACTAGCTGCCATTAAACCAACTGTTGATGATCCACCTCGAATTAAAAGCGTCTCATTTTTTTGTAGATCTAATCCACGACTAAGTGACCCATAAGCCGTCTGTAACATCTCAGGTAAAGCACCGATAGTTCCCCAGTCAAGGTCAGTCGATATTGGTATAACGTTTTCTTCTTTGGCTTGTGTGTACTCTGCATAGGCGCCATCAATGGATCTTCCCAATCCACCCATCATCGTGGCTACCTTTTGACCAACTTCAAATGAACTGTTCTCACCAACTTCAGCAACTACTCCGACGCCTTCGATTCCTAGTATTCTTGGAAAAGAAAAATCAGCTGATGATTCCCCTTTACGACTAGTTACTTCTGACTCATTCACACCAAAGGCTTTGACCTTTATAACGACATAGCCTGGTTTTATCACTGGTCGATCTACTGATTCAGGTACCAATTCTTTTGTACTCGATTTTTGACTAATACGAATTGCCTTCATTTTATTGTCCATTATTGCATCTCGCTAACTTTATATTTTTAAACAATTGCTTTTTTACTACCGAATTCCATATCCATTGGTCGAATGAATGACCATGTTGATTGGATGACTTTCCAATCACTGCCTTCTTTTTGGTAAACTTCAATGCAATTGTATCGCATATCATTTAGGGATGTTTTTGCAAATAATTGATAAGTTAATACTGCCATATCCACACCGCTTTGTACTCTGGGATACAACATATCATATTTATCAGCAAATAACTTCCCTTCAACATTAGCTAACACCATTTTTTTGATTTCTTGATAAGTATCGACCCGTTTTTCAACAACACCATCAAAGTAAGAAAAGTTATTTTGTGACCAGATATCTAAGTATCCAGACGTATCGCCTTTAAACCACTTGTCTAGTGCACCTTTTTCTAGTGAGATAATCTTATTTGTTAGCGCTTCATTTGATTGTTCGGTCATTTATATTCTCCTTTGCTTTGTCACATCACGATACATTTCATTGTATGCCGTAACGTAACGTGACAGTCAACAAAGGATTTTTATACCAAAAAAGAGACCTTCCGGTCTCTTTTTAATTTGCCATTGGTAGTGATACTGGTAGGTTAAGTTTCTCGTAGCCAATATTGAACACTTGATCAGTATTACTACTATTTAGTACTTTTACATAGCCGGTTTCTTGGAATCCTGCTTTTTTAATAACATGTTGCATACCGAGATTTTCTTGATGTGTATCCACTCTGATGCCTTTAATTGACAGATTCAGTGCTAGTTCATCTAATACAGCATTGAACAGTTTCGTAGACAAACCAAGACCGCGATGCTTTGCGGAGACTGCTACACGATGTAGTGAAATATATTCACCCTCATCAGTTAACCATTTTCCGTCCAAAGTTTGATAGCTCATATCTGGACCCGGAATCGCTGAAACAGTGCCTAGGATTTCCTCATCTTGCGCCAGAACAAAGTTGTACCCATTTTGAATATCGTGGACTAAGACATCCATATTCGGATATTGTCCTCTCCATTGATTGATATTCTGGGCCGCCAGATGGGCCTTTCCTTCCAAGATAATTTGTTCGATTTGTGGTAGATCTTTCATTTCCGCATGACGTAACAACATTGTTCTCACTTCTTTACTTTTTATTTATCTCACTTTTTAATGCTTAGATATCTAAGCGTTAAATTATCGATAATTTAAGTTATAATACCAAAGTAACTGACTGTCAAGCATTTAATTATTAAATATCTAACTATAAGAAACTTAACCTATCAAACGTTATTACAGCAGGCTTATGATATAATTTATATAATTATGTAACGCTGGAGGAAACCATGGATGAGTATGCCCAGGAGATAAACGATTTATTACACTCAATACTTTTTAATCAACAACGACTCTTCAATGAAAAATCAAACAAATACGACTTAACAGTTCAACAGGCAAGAACCCTTGAACTGATCGAAAAGACACCCGGAATGATTCAGCGTCAGATTGCCGAATCATTGAGTATTCGAGATGCTAGTGTATCTAGTATGTTGAAGAATCTTGAACGTGACGGTTATGTTATCAGACGACGTGATCGTCATAGTGACCGTAATAAACGGATTTTTTTAACTGATAGAGGAACTTCAGTTATTAAAGAGTTGGGACATATGTTTGCTGAGGTTGAAAATCAAGTTGTTGAATCTTTATCTTCTACAGAAACTCAGGGATTACTCACGTTACTTCATAAAATGGATAATGAAATCAGTGAATGAAAAGGAGGTTTACTAACATGTCAAAAATATTCATTACTGGATCAACTGATGGACTCGGCTTATTGGCCGCAAAAAAGCTTTCATCAATGGGTCACGAAATTGTTCTACACGCCCGCAATCAAAAGAGAGCCGAAGATGTACATCAAGAATTGCCAAATTCTAAAATACTGATTGGGGACCTTTCTAACCAATCTGAAGTTAAAAATTTGGCCAAACAAATTAATGATATTGGACCTTTCGATACGATAATCTATAACGCCGGTGTGGCTTCTGCCAGTCACCAATTGATTTTCAAAATAAATGTATTGGCTCCATATTTACTAACAGCCTTGGTTGATAAGCCGAAACGACTTATCTATGTTTCATCAGGCATGCATAATGGAGCTTCTCTAGATCTTAACAATCTTGAAACAAACACTGATTATTCTTCATCCAAACTTCAAGTTTTGATACTGGCCAAAGCAATAGCTAGACTATGGCCAAATATTGCAACAAATGCTATTGATCCTGGCTGGGTACCAACCAAGATGGGTGGAAGTGGTGCTAATGATGATTTGGAACAGGGTTATGCTGGCCAAGTTTGGTTAGCAAGTACCAAAGATTCTTCAATTACTGGACAATACTTATACCATTTGAAACCTAGTCATTATGATAGTCGTGCAGACGATACTTCTTTGCAGGAAGAATTGTTAGATCAATTGGCAAAAATCACTGGTATACAACTGCCTCATTAGTTGTTTTGAAAACATTTGATTATAAAAAAATTGCTCGATTTGTTATGGAATAAGTTGTTTCATATTTTTTAGCGATGTTGTAAACATTTAGACCTTTCATTTTTCCCTGCTCTATATTGATGAAACGCGAGTCAAAACACAATTTATTCCGCTTAATTTAAAAAAGGCTGATATCTGCATACGCAAATATCAGCCTTTTTTAGATTAATGCTCAAAAATTATTCGTGTTTTGACTCGCTCTGAGTTTTAACGTACTGAATAATTAGGAGCTTCTTTTGTAATAGTAACATCATGTGGATGTGATTCTTTCAATCCGGCATTTGAAATTTGCACAAATTGTGCATCCTGTAATTCGATTAAGTTATGTGCACCGACATAGCCCATTCCTGAGCGTAGTCCACCTAACATTTGATAAATCACATCGCCAACGGCACCTTTAGCAGCGACACGACCTTCGATACCTTCTGGAACTAGTTTATTTGCTTCGTTAACTCCACTTTGGAAGTAACGATCTGATGAACCATGTGACATAGCAGCTAAACTACCCATTCCACGATAAGTCTTAAAACGGCGTCCTTGATAAATCTCGAAATCGCCAGGTGCTTCATCAGTACCAGCGAGCATTGAGCCAAGCATAACGGCGTTACCACCACCAGCTAGAGCTTTTACCATATCACCTGAATACTTGATACCACCATCAGCGATGATAGTCTTGCCATATTCATGAGCAACGCTAGCAGCGTCATAAACGGCTGTTAATTGAGGAACACCAACACCAGCAACGATTCTTGTTGTACAGATAGAACCAGGTCCAATACCTACTTTAACGACATCAACACCGGCATCGTAAAGGGCACGTGTACCTTCTGCTGTAGCAACATTACCAGCAATCAATGTAGCATCTGGGAATTTTTCACGAATATCTGAGATCTTACGCAAAACACCTGCTGAATGACCATGTGCTGTATCAATAATAATTGCGTCAGCACCAGCATTGAGTAATGCAGATGCACGATCAAATGTGTCGCTTGTAACGCCGACTGCAGCAGCTACAAGGAGTCTACCATATTGGTCTTTAGCGGCATTTGGGAACTGTTCAACTTTTTCAATATCCTTAATAGTTACTAAACCACCCAAACGACCTTCTTTATCGATCAATGGTAATTTTTCAATCTTGTATTTTTGTAGAATCTTTTCAGCATCTTCTAATGAAGTACCAACTGGAGCTGTAATCAAATTTTCGTGAGTCATAACAGTATCAATTTTTACTGAGTAATCACTGATAAAGCGAAGGTCACGGTTCGTAATAATTCCTACGAGTTTTAATTCTTCAGTATTAGAAACAATTGGAACACCGCTTATACGATAAGTATGCATTAAATCCTCAGCTGCACTTACCGGAGCGTCTACAGTTAGATAGATTGGATCGATAATAACTCCGTTTTCAGAACGTTTAACTTTTAAAACTTCGTCTGCTTGTTGTTCGATAGACATATTCTTATGAATAACACCCAAACCACCTTGACGAGCCATTGCGATGGCCATTGGTGCTTCTGTAACTGTATCCATACTTGCACTCAAGATTGGTGTATTCAACTTTATGTTCTTTGCTAATTGAACAGACAGATCAACCTCGTTTGGCAAAACATGACTTTCTGCAGGTATCAATAAAACGTCATCAAACGTGAATCCTTTTTTATCAAATTTTGTTTCCCATGCCGACATGAAGAAGCCTCCTATTTTTTCGTTTTACCTATTATATATAGATAAAATTTATAAACATGGTAGCTGATTTTCACGCGTTAGTCAATCAAACCGGGCCAGTATCCTGAAAAAATGAAAAAGTTTTTATTTTCATTTTTTTATTGAAAATGAGTTCAAAAATATTTTTTTACAATTAAATGCTAAAAAAGAGTTTGTGACATAACTCTTTTTCTACTCAAACTTGCAGTGAAAACGCGTGCCAAAACACAATTTTCTCCCTATAAGTCCAAAAAATCTATATTTACTTACGTAAATAACGACTTTTTGGACTTATAAACGAAAACTGAACGTGTTTTGTCACGCTCTCTTCCTAAACTATCGATCCATCTTAACGGCAACGACATCATAATTCCATATATTTCTCTTCTTCAAGTAGAATTCAAACGCCCGTTTTTCAAGACATAGTTGATATTTCAAGACATTATCTCTCTTTTCAATTGACTCATTGATACGATATAATTTGTGATTACGGTGTTTCATAAGATATCGCTCCGTCTTTTCATCCATGGAGACTTTTGATATTTCATGACTGTCTATTAATAAAGTGCTGCACGCAAAAATCATTCTTCGCCTTAACAGATCATTTACAATTAATGCTAAAATGATGCAGGTCAATACTAATAAAGCGATTCCTCCGTATATTTTAAATAATTCAACATTTACTCTATCCATTTTTATCAACTACTTTGTCTGATTTATTTAAATTTATGGTATCATTTTAAAGTTTTTTCTATCAATTCTTACGCTCAAAACGTGATTGACTAATAGTACATATCACGTAAATTAGTTATTATCACAATCTATCGAGGTGGCAATTATGTCCAGAAGTTGGTTTGAAATTTTCATCGGTGCTTTACTGGAAGTGATCTGGGTTTCTGCAATGAAACACAGTCATTCACTTATATCAGCAGTCATCGTTATCGCAATTTTGATTTTTAGTTTTTATCTTATGATCGACGCCAGTAAGAATATCCCCGCTGGTACGACCTACGCTGTTTATGTTGGTCTAGGATCGCTATTTGTCGTATTAGCAGGCGTTTTGGTCTATCACGAGTCATTTAGTTGGGCAAGGCTGTTTTTCATAATCCTCCTAACTATCGGCGTAATAGGGCTCAAAGTTGTAACTGATATTGAAGAAAGACAGGCACATTAATGGATTGGATTTTTCTAATATTAGCCGGTTGTGGTGAGATGTCTGGAGTGACCTTTTTGGGATTTTACTCTGCATCTAAGAAAAAGCTGGCTCTAGTCGGTATGGTTACTTCGTTTGTCTTCAGTTTTTCATTATTGTATTTATCACTACAGACACTACCCATGTCAATTGCCTACTCCATTTGGACGGGAATTGGAGCAGCTGGTGGATCATTGATGAATATGTGGATATTTCACGAATCTAGAAGCTTCAAACGATTCTTTTTTATTTTTCTGATCATCATTGCTGTGATCGGTCTCAAATTTGTAAATTAATTAGCGTAACAGACATAATTGTATTTAGAAAATTATGATTTGTTACGCTTTTTTATTATTATTCAATAATTATTTATTGTTTATCGATAAAATAATGCTATACTCAAATTACAAATCATTACGAGGTGCTTCATGAAAAAAGAGACGATATTTTTGAGAATAACAATCTATGTTTTTGCACTAATCATGGCAGCTATATGCATAATCGTTGCTCCACATTATATTATTGGAGCCAATAACCTGATGCCAAACAAACCAATACTAACAATCATCTTTGGTGTTGGATTGTATGCGACTGCTATTTTATTCTACTTAGTTTTATATCAAGCTATGAAACTACTTAATCTAATCGATCATAACTCAGCATTTTCCAACAAGGCTGTCATCGCACTTAAAACCATCAAGATCTACGCTTATATCATGTGTGCAATCTATATTCTTGAATCACCAGTTTTCTTTGTATTCGCTGATAGAGACGACGCCCCTGGGGTAATCCTAGTTTGTGCCGTTTTGGCAGGAGCTTCATTAGTCATCGCAATATTTGCTAGTATGTTACAAAAGCTCCTCCACCATGCAATCGAAATCAAATCAGAAAACGACCTTACTATCTAGGAGGTTCCTATGAAAATATCAACGATTTCTTTAAGACTTATCCTCTGTATCATCGCTGCCTTATTAACATCTTTTACAGTGTCAATGTTCCCATCCCTCCTTATGTTCATGCATGATAACGGCGTTACGACCTTCAATATAGTAACTTTTGGAATATTACTTTTTGCTTCAGCAATCTGTTCATATGGGATAATTATCTTGGCTTGGCGCTTATTGTTCTTGATAGATCGTAATCGCTTGTTCTCAGGATCCAGCATCTTTACCTTTAAAATCATCAAATACCTTTTCTATACAATCGCCATCGTTTATTGCTTAGCCGTATTTGGTGTTTTTAAACTTATCAGTATTCAACACATCCCCGCACCCTTTGTAGTAGAAATTATCCTAATAATATTGGGCACAACACTCGGTGTATTCACCAGCCTATTACAAAGAATCATGCAAAATACTGTAGAGCACAGAAGTGATCCGTCTAAATCTCAAACAATATATTTACGTATAATTCTTATTATTCTAGTAATCTTCTTAACATTGATTCTTTTATACTTATTCCCTAATTTCATCTCTGGTGGATATGAAAATAAGCCATCTAATGCCGTCAAAGTCTTCTTCAGTCTGGGATTATATCTCTCCGGAATCATATCCTATCTCATAATTTACTATTCTTGGAAATTACTGTATCTTGTTGATAATAAGAACCTTTTCACCAAATCTGGAATACTTTCTTTGAAGAGGATCAAACAACTATTCTTTTCTATTACCATTATTTATGTGCTCTTGTCACCTATTTTTACGCAAATAGTCTCTGACGACGACTCGCCAATTGGAGTATTGTTAAATGTCTTTTTAATTATGCTTTCTTTGATGCTTGGCCTATTTGTCAATGTTCTCCAAAAAAATTCCACACGTGTAATGAATCCTAATTCAGAAAAAGAGTTAAACCTATGATAGTAATAAACTTAGACGTTATGTTAGCAAAAAGAAAAATGAGTTTAACGCAACTCTCACAAGAAGTTGGCGTCACAATGGCCAATTTATCCATCCTCAAAAACGGTAAAGCCAAAGCTATGCGATTCTCCACTCTTGAAGCGATTTGTCAGGCACTAGAATGCCAGCCTGGCGACATTTTGGAGTATAAATCAAACCTCTGAATCAATAATTATGGTAAAATCCTCGTACATACTATCTTTAGGGGGATATGTTATATGAAAAAATTGGTCCGCGATAAAATACCAGACATTGTCGGAGACAAAGCAAAATTTGATATATTATCTAATCAAGACTATCGGTCCCTTCTTCGCGACAAATTAGTTGAAGAAGCCACAGAGGTTAAATTATCTACAACTCGCGCAAACCTTGTTGAAGAACTAGGGGATCTTGAAGAAGTTATGCGTGCAATATTAGAAGATGCATCAATAAATTATGAAGAAATGGATAGCATTCGCCAATCAAAAGTTATGCAACATGGTAAGTTTGAAGGCAAACATGTTATGCACCTCCAAGATAATTAAATATCAAAAGGATCCGACAAGAAATTTGTCGGATCCTTTTTTAGGTAGGTGAGATATTTGTTATTATTTTGTATGCATTGCTTTAGGGTGTAGGACTGATTCCTTAGTTGGAATTGTCTTATCACGTCCCAAGTACATTTGATAATATGGCGGAACATTATTGACTAGATGTAATAGTTGTTGAGTAACAAGTGGAATCGACTCAGGAGTAATAGTTGGCAGGTCACTTTCTGTGACTTTACCGCTGATACCTCTGAATCTCTTGATACGTTCTAAGAGATAACGAACATCATAACGAGAAGGGTTCACTTCTAAGACGTCTTTTTCAACCCCTAGTAATTCATATACCGCTTCTAATCCAGTTCGGACTGAAGTTTCAACTGTAAAGACAACGTCATCATCAATTTCGATGAATTGTCCTAATAGACCTAGATTTGTACAACCATCGGGAACGACTTTTGGACGATCACCTAATTTTCTTGGCATGAACTGACTTGTACAATAAGGCATCATTGCTGTAGACATATAAGTATGAGCTAAAACTTCATCCTTAATATCCAACATACCCAAGTGATACAAGAGTTCTGTCATGATTTCGTCGCCGGTACAGTCCCACATACGCTTATTTACGTAATTACCAACATTTTCACCGTATAAACCATATCCCCAGCCAACTTCTTCATCATCTGCTTGGTATGGGAAAAATGGCTTATGATGGATTTCAAATGACATATCCCAATTAGAATCTTTAAATGTCATCAAACCACCTGTACCGGCCTTACTACCAGATAATTCTTCAATACGTTTGAAGAACTCCGGATAGTCTTTAACAGTTGGGAAAAATGAGATCCACTTAGTTTTATCTATTTGACCAAGGAATTTCTCAGGATGACCAAATTTAACATCTTTTTTAGCCAAATTCTTCCAAATAGTAAAAGTTCCCATATCCTTTGTATCGGTATTAGTAATAGCAACTGTTTTGTTGTCACCAAATGTACTATTTTCACTGATAGAACCGGTAGTTACAAATACTAAGTCCTGCATGGCAACAGGAATCTGCACTTTTTCACCATTCTTATGGGCTAGTATTTCTTGAACAGTGTCATTTTTATCATCTAATGCCAAATCGTATACAGCAAAGTTATTTACAAAATTAACACCTTTGTCGATCAAGAATCTCTCGATAGGAAGAATAATTGCGTCATATTCGTTATATTTAGTATGAATGAATCCCTCGAGATATTCATGACGACTTATAAAGGTGAATCTTTGCCAATAACGACGACATTCAATAACACTGTGATAATCTTTGAAAGCTAGTTGGCTGTGGAAGCAAGTCCAAAAATTAGTTCTGAAGAAATCTTTATCAAAGAAATCATTCAAACTCTTATCAGCTAGTTCTTCCTCAGAAGAAGCAACAATCTGACTCATTGCTTGTGCATATTGCGGAGCAAGCTTGTATTCATGATAATGACCATCGATCTTACCCTGGTCGACAATTACACGTGCTTCACTATGAATAGGCTCATCACGATTGAAATCAACAACATCATCAAGTACCGTTCTTCCCTCATTTTCTAGTGAGGGGATCTTACTACAAAGATACCAAAGACACTCCATGTATGGTTCTAATTCACGTTCAGCACGACAGAGATAGCCTTGATTACTCTTGGCTCCATCCATAGAACCACCCATAACTGGCTTCTTTTCGTAGATGGTAATATTCTTGGCTGGCATTTTAGCATCATCAATCAAGAATACTGCGGTAGCTAAACCGGCGATTCCTCCACCGACGATATTAGCTTTACGAGCATCCACTCCAACAACTTTTTTGGGATGATACATAGTTTTATAAATATTCATATTACGGCCTTCTTTCATTTTGTATCTGCCATGAACCAACGATAATACCGTTATATGATTGAAACAATTTACAAAAAAAGAGATATGTAAACTATCTTTACACATCCCTCTATCTGTAAATCTATTTAGCATATTTATTAAGTGCCTTTTTGAAATCACCTTCAACTAAGACTCCAGTTTGCTCAACTATATCCTTAGGATCATCCTTCATTCCATCTTTGACCCATTCAAAAATCAAAGAAATAAATGCCAAACTATAAAAGTGAGCAATGAAATCCTTATGATTCTGCTCAACTGACATATCAATGGCCTGACGTTCCACGACAACGATAATGTAGCTATAGATGACCTCATATAAATACTTCTCCAACAAATCACGATAGACTGATTGATAAGTATTCAACACCAAATTCTTATTCTTTTTGATTTCTATCATGACATTATAGAAACCACGTTGCCAATTCTCATAATCAGAAACATTGGCCAAAGCCTTATCAGCCGCTTCACTTGCAGTCCACTCCACTAATTCATATATGTCTGAAAAGTGATTATAGAATGTTTGCCGTGTCAAATCACAACTAGTCACGATATCTTTAACGGTGATTTTGTCGACCTGTTCATTTTGAAGAATTGATACTAGTGAATCAGACAGAATTCTCTTAGTACTGACTTGCATATAACTCATCCCTTCGAAATCATAAAGTCGTTGGGATAATTATATAATTTTTTTAATATTATTTCTCATTTTCTTGACGCTTGATATTTTCCTTACTCAACAAGTCGTATTGTTCCTTATAATCCAGATATAATTTCTCAGAATCATTCATATTACGCTTAACATTTTTCAATTCTGACTCTAATTCCGCGTCTGAATAATCTGACAAATGTAGCTGTACATGGAACGTTTCATTATACACATTGCTTACATATCGATAACTAACTTGCCCAAACGCGACCAATCCGTGTCCAACTTGTTTCATACTTGGCTTTTCACTGAAATGATCGATACTTTGAACTAACTTCTTACTAACACGACCATTCCAATAAGTGATCAATGGTCCCGCGAAGAAAGCGACGATAATAGTAGCGATACCAACTGGTCCACTAGCCAAAACTGCGGCCACTAAGAAAAGAATATCTTGGATCATTCTGGCAATTTTATATTTAATATGTAGTCGAGCTGATGCAATTGGCGCAATAGCATCATATGGTGCAACACCCAGACTTGGTGTCATATAAATCGATGTACCAAATGTAAACAATAATAATCCAATCACTAAGTCTGCGACAATAACTAAAGGCGTTACACTACCGCTATAAAAGTGTTGATAGAGTTGTGAGAACCATTCGATCTCATAACCGACCAAGACCATATTGAGAATAGTTCCGATACCGATCTTCTTACGATCCAAAATGACAATGAAAACAAAAATAATCAAATTGACTCCAAGTTGAAATGTTCCTAGACTCATATTGAATCTAGCAGATAGTCCTGTATTCATGGCTGTAAAAGGATCCAGACCTACTCGACCCTCACGCAAAAAGGCCGCTCCTAATGACAAGATCATAATCCCAATAAAGGACATAATAGTCTTCATAACCGTATTAACGATCTTATTTCTCACTTGCTGATTATTTGATTTACCTGATTCATCCATATAAATCCTCCTGAAAAGTCTAAGATTACAGATATCTTAAAAGGATTACCAATTCATTGCAAGCCGTTTACACATTGTGAACAAAAGGAAAACGGTTTATTATAGTAGAATACCCTAAGAGGAGGGAATAATTTATGGAGATTCTCACTTTATTTCTAGTCGCACTAGTTGCACTAGAACATATTGGAATTGCTTTTTTAGAAATGTTTGCGGAGCCAAAAAAACAAGCAGCCGCCTTCGATATGCCTTTAGATTTTGTTAAACAAAAAAATGCTCAACTTGCTCTATCCAACCAAGGAATTTATAACGGTATGCTGGGAGTACTTATCCTAGCAATGATCCTTTTCTTTACTGGTTCAGTTTTAAAGATCATCATGATCAGTTTGATGATATATATCATTGTTGTTGCCGTATATGGTGCTTTTACAGCTACTAAAAAGATTCTTTATTTACAAGGATTACCTGCATTGATTGCACTTATTTTTGTAATTGTATTCTACAAATAGGAAACAGATAGGAAATTATCGATGAAAAAAGATTCACTACTTAAAAGTTCACTCTGGATTTCGATTTCTGGTATTTTTTCAAGAATTCTAGCTGTTATTTACATTATTCCCTGGAACATCTGGATCGGTGCCGCTTCACTTGGTGCCGCCAATGCGTTATATGGGAAAGTTTATAATATCTACAATCTTTTCTTGATCATTGCTACAGCAGGTATCCCATCTGCTATATCCAAAGAAGTCGCCGCGCATAATGCTCTGGGGCGTTATGATCAATCTGAAAAGTTACTCAAAAAATATACGTTTTATATGACTTTGGTAGGGATTGTCCTTGCCGCGTTGATGTTCTTTGGTTCTAAATATGTCGCAATAATATTTGCCGCTGGAGATATGCGTGTTGTTACACCCATCAAGTATTTGAGTGTAGCGATTTTGATTATTCCCGCTTTAGGAATAATGCGTGGTTATATTCAAGGATATGCTTTCATATCATTCTCTGCCTTTTCACAAGTTATTGAGCAAATTGCCCGTGTTGCCTACATGTTGTACGCAACATATACCATTATGGTCATTCAAAATGGTAGTTATACTAGTGCTGTTAACCAATCTACCTTTGCATCATTCATTGGAGCTACACTAGCTTACCTGTTCCTTATCTGGATGAGGTTACGTGTTAGAAAGTCAATTCCTGCAGAAGACATTAAGACCTCTGCTGAGGTTCCTGATAGTGAATTAACACAAGTCAACTTTGGCTCAATGTTGAAATCAGCTATTCCTTTCTTACTAGTAGATACGATCATGACTGTTTTGCAGTTATTTGATCAAACTAGCTTTGTACTTATCTACCAAAATGTTCTCCACGCTAGCCAACATACTATCGATAATCTTTATTCTATGTTTGGATTCCAAGCTAACAAGTTGATCATGGTCTTAGTATCTCTTGCAATCTCTGTTTCCGCATCAGTTATTCCGGCCCTTTCAGCACAAATAAGTCGTAAGTCTAAGTTTGAAGATATCCAGAAATTGCTTAGAAACATGGTTCAATTCACTATTTTCATTATTCTACCTGCAACCTTTGGGATGATGGGAATCGGTCGTCACCTCTGGACTGCATTTTATATACCTAGTTCACTTGGTACAGCCATTCTAGCAGTATCATGTATTGAAGCTTTCTTCTATTGTATATTCATGATTTTGGAAAATATCTTACAAGTAGATAAGAAGACTAAGACATCTATGATCTACCTAGCACTTGCCTATTTAATAAAAATAGCACTTCAATATCCATTAACCATTTATATGGGGGCTTTTGGCCCAGTTGTCGCAACGACAATCGCCTTCATGGTCATGGGACATTTTGCCTTCAGAATCATTAATAAACAATACCAACTAATTGATAAATTATTAGGATTAAGTTTACTAAAGATCTTTCTTGATTCAGCCATTATGTTAGTAGTCGTCTACGGTGCTGACGTGTTATTATCTAACTTCATCAATGGTCAAACCAAGATTGGAGCCGCCATTATCCTATCTATATGTGCCGTTATCGGTATTATCGTTTATGGATACTTAACTTATAGAGATGGCTCTTTGAAGATCCTCAAAGCTATCCGTGGTACTGATATTTATTAAGGCTTCTGCGTTATAACGCCTATATAGAAACTACTTTCTATCGTCAAACTCTTTTTTGTAGTGTAATTTAAAAGTATGCAAGAAACGAGGAGATAACAATGGAAATCAGCAAGATTGTAAAAAATAAACGTAATGAATTAAACCTCACGCAAAATGATCTAGCAAAATCTCTATATGTGTCCAAACGTTCCATAACAAATTGGGAAACCGGTAAAACAACCCCCGATATCGATACTCTAGTGAGACTAGCAAAGTTGTATGATATTTCTTTAGACGATCTATTGTTAGATAACAAAAAAGCCGTTAATAATATAAAGAAACAAGCCAAGCTTGCTCTATTGAATAAACATTTAATAGCGACAGTTATAACGTTTGTAGCCCTTTTGTTCACACTGTCTACTACTGGACTCTTCGGTGATTTGGCTAAGCCTGTTTTTACAGCTATTTATATCGGCGCATTAGCCAACATTGTTTCTATGGTATATTTTCTTGATGAAATTAATAAATTAGAAGATAAATCAGAACAGGACTTAGAAAAAAGTGCTATAAAATGGACATTTTTGGGATTTATTAGCGTAATTTTGAGCATTATTATTATCGTTATGATTAAATATGGATGAAAAAAGCAGCCAATTGGCTGCTTTTTTATTGTCTTCTAATATTCAATTGCATTTTTATCTAATTGATAAATATCATAACTAACTGATGATTTACCATTTGATAACAAACTAAATTTAAGAGTATCCTCACTATAAATTCGTTCAGTAAAAGTAGCATCACCATCATTAATAAATATTTCAACAGAACTCGTATCAACTAATATATGTAGCTTCAATTTACTAGATGGATTAATTACGGACTCTCTAATCCCATCATCTCCAAATCTATTAACTACTACACGATTGTTATCCTTAAAATACTTAAACTCTAACATCTCATTATTGTCAGTATCTTTCAGACAAAAGCCAAGTTCACTAGCCTCGCTGATATCAAAGTCTACTAATGCCTCATATTGCTTACTGTTAAATTCTAATAACTGTTCTCCGTCAATATCAGTGTTACCTTGCATCAACTTGTTAGTACGAAGTGACTTCAGTTCATCAACCGGTTTCATATAAAGCTTATCATTTTTCAATGTTAATTCTCTAGGAAAAATAAGGGCTCCTGACCAACCATCTTCTTTTTCAGGAAATTCGCTCCCCCACATGTCCATCCATCCAAACAATAATCTGCGACCGTCAGGTGCAAGCATAGTTTGTGTAGCATAAAAATCATGCCCACTATCTAATTCTTGGAAATTGCTTCGATCGAACTTATTATATTTGTAATTAAAATCACCAGTCATATAACCTGTTTCATTTTCATTATTATATCTAATTCCGTCAGCCTTAATACCTTGTGGAGACATTAATAATACCTGCTTGTCGCCCAAAGGAAATAGATCAGGACATTCCCACATGTAGCCTTCTTTTTCACGATCAACTGATTTAGCGGTTGGACCTAAATAATTCCAATCAATTAAATTATCTGATTTATAAAGTAATACACGGCCTAAATTATCCTTACTTTGACTCCCCAAAATTAGATACCAACTACCATTTTCATACCATACTTTAGGATCTCTAAAATGTTGAGTATTATCTTCAGGGGCTTGAGAAATTATAGGATTATTTTCGTACTTCTTAAAGTTTATGCCATCCTCACTAATTGCCAAATTTTGATTTTGCCAGAAATGATCGTGATCATCATCTCCCTCATAATAATGATGTCCTGTATATATTAAATACATTTTATCGTCATGAACAACGGCACTTCCAGAGAAACAACCATCCATATCTTCTTTATCACCTGGTGTAAGTGCGATTGGTAATGTTTCCCAATGTACTAAATCTTTACTACGAGCATGACCCCAATGCATTGGGCCCCATTCTGCAGCAAATGGATAATGTTGATAAAAGATATGATAATATCCTTTAAAATAGCAGAATCCATTTGGATCATTAATCCAACCTGATTTTGCGGCTAGATGATAACCTAACCTATAACGATCATTTGTTATTTCTATTGGTTTTAAAATTTCTTGCATAATAAACTCCTATACATGTCCGATTTGTGGTGTATCAATTTCTTGGTGATTCGACTTTTTTAAAGTGAATACCGCTATTAGTGCAAACGTAAATACAAAGATTCCTAGGTACAAATACGTTGTTTTGAATCCAATTTGGTCATATAATTTACCAACTAATGATGATAGAACGATAGTTCCTATTTGACCGGAGAACTGATAACCAACCAAATATAGAATTGATGAAAGTCTCGATTCAAAGTTAGCATCCAAATATTTGAAGACTGCAACTAATAGAATTGGTAATTCAAGTGAATGAATTAATTTCATCATTGATATTAAAATTGGACCACTGACTATTCCTGAACCTGTGATACGAAATGCCATTAAAAATCCTGCTAATAATAGCGAATTTCTCGCACCAATTTTATTAACTATCTTAGGTGCAACAAACATCATTCCTGCTTCTAGAAAAACTTGGAACGAATTAAGATAACCAAACATTAGATTACCTTCTTTTACAGTGTTGAATTGCTCTGCAAAATATCTTGGAAATTGCTGATCATAAACTCCATATACACATGTAACTCCCAAAACAAAGATAATGAAAAACCAGAAATCTTTCATTTTGAATAGATTAAAAACATCTACTACTTTTACTGATTGTGCTTTTTTTACTTCAACATCAGAAACTTCAATTCTAAGAGATAGCATAATAACAAACATAATAATTGCGGCAATAGATGCAATCCAGAAATTATAGTTTGGATTGATATTAAATAATTGTCCAGCGAAGAAAGTTGCTGCGGCCCATCCTAATGAACCCCACATACGTGCACGTCCATACTCAAAATCATACTTACGACTTATTTTTTCAACATATGACTCAATAGCTCCACATGATGCTAAATATCCAATTCCTAAGAATAATCCACCAGCGATTGAACCTAACAAAACATTATATTTTAGCAATGGACCATATACGTAAATGAAAAATGGACCAGTAAAGATTAAAATACCACTTAAACCAACCAATAAATTTTTGCGTACACCCAACTTATCAGAAATAAAACCGTAAAGTGGTTGCATCAATAAAGTAAATCCTGCATTAATACCAAAAATCAATCCTGTAGCTGCACCATTCAAATGAATCTCTTGTCCTAGCCAAATGGCAAATAACGAATAACATGCGGACCAACTGACGAAGAAAAAGAAGAAGAATGCACTTAGCTTAAAATAAACTTGTTTTCTCATAATGGCTCTCCTATTTTATTTTATACCAACCGGTTGACATACAATAACTAAAACGTTTTCAAAAATCATTGTAAGAGTTATCTTTTCTTATGTCAACCGGTTATCATAAATAATAAAAAAATAGTTAGATCTTATATGATCTAACCATCTTTCGTATTTAAACTGATTTACCATTCCATACCTTTACTGGAATTATCTGTTCCAAAGGTATATTCCTATCACCTTTAATTCTAGAAACTAGAGTTTTTACAGCTACTTTTGCCATTTGTTCCACTGGTTGTTCAATTGTAGTTAGTTCTGGTAATAGTATTCTAGTTGAATTAGCTCCATCATAGCCAACAATCTTCAAATCCTTTGGAATTTGACATCCTAGGCTTGTGGCTACCTGCCAAATTAGTGCGGCATCCATATCATTAGTAGCAAATACTCCATCTACTTCAGGATATTCAACAAACATTTCTTCAACAGCACTTCTCTTTTTTTCTATATCCCAACTAAAATCTACAATATGAGTATGCGGAACCAACCTATGTTCCTTCATAACATCCTCATAAGCTTCACGACGACGATGCGCCGGTGTCTCCAGATTAACAGGACCATCTGTATTAATAATATTTTTGGCCCCACTATTTATCAACAATTCAGTGGCGAGTTTACCACCCATATAATTATCTGATGCAATAACTGGAATATCCTCATTCATTACACGGTCAATCGCAACAACTGGCAAATTCGTATTATGATATTCCTCAATACCTCTATTCTGCGCACCAACGATCAAACCGTCTACTTGGTTAGAGATCAATTCTTTTAAATAAGTCTCTTCTTTTTTGGGATCATTCATTGAGTTACCAATTAGCACTTTGAAGCCAGCATCAAATAGCCTTTTTTCTAAGGCTGCAACCAATTGTCCAAAAAAGGGATTATCTACGGTTGGGAAAATCAGACCGACCAATTTTGTTTCTTTTTTAAAAAGCTGTCGTGCCACCGCATTAGGCTGATAATTCAAAGATTCCATTGCCTCATGAACTTTTTTTATTGTGGCATCACTCAAATATCCACGATTATTCAAAACTCTTGAAACTGTAGTCTTAGAAACTCCTGCAAGTCTTGCTACATCATCAATTTTCACTACCATATAAATTCACCTATACCTTGATTCTGATAAATCTATTATACAGTAGTGAACTACTTCTAAATTATATTTACAACAATTGTAATTGACGACGAGTTTTCATAATGGTATCTTAGATTATTGAAAACGATTGCAGATTTTTTTTGAAAAATGGAGGGAACAAAATTGCTAGTTGGTAGTATTGAAGCAGGTGGAACAAAGTTTGTTTGTGCCGTAGGTGATGAGGATTATAGAATTAAGGATAGTGTTCATTTTCCAACAACGACACCAGAGGAAACTTTACAAAAGACAATTGATTACTTTAAAAAATTCGACATTGAAGCTTTAAGTATCGCTTCATTCGGTCCCATTGAATTACGTAAAAGCTCACCAAAATATGGTTATATCACATCTACGCCTAAGCCAGGCTGGAAAGATACTGACTTTATTGGTGCCATGAAAAAGGAATTCAGTGTTCCAATGTTCTGGACAACTGACGTTAACGGTTCAGCTTATGGTGAATATGTTATGTCGACATTGTCTAACGAAAAGATCGATTCACTAGTTTATTACACAATTGGTACCGGTGTTGGTGCCGGTGCTATCAACAAGGGTGAATTCGTTGGTAATATGGGACATCCTGAAATGGGACATACATTCTTGAAACGTCACCCTGATGACCTAGATTTCAAGGGAATCTGTCCATATCACGGTGACTGTTTAGAAGGATTAGTAGCCGGTCCTACCTTTGATGCTAGACTTGGTAAACCTGGTAAAGACGTTCCTCTAACCGACCACACATGGGATATCCTAGCCTATTACGTTGCACAAGCAGCTATTCAATCAACCTTGATCTTACGCCCAGACAAGATTGTCTTCGGTGGTGGAGTTGTTAGTGAAGCATTCTTAGTTAAAGTCCGTGCACAATTCAAAGAATTATTGAATGATTATGTGGAAGTACCTTCATTAGACAAGTACATTACTATGCCACTTGTTAAAGATAATGGTTCAGCAACACTTGGTGATTTTGCCTTGGCCATTCGTGAATTACAAGCATAATAAAAAATACTAAAAAATAGGAGAAATCTGTGTTCGCAGACTTCTCCTATTTTTTCATATATTCTTCCTAACAAACTCAAGTGCGTCATCCAACTTACAACGCTCACTAGTTTTTGGCCAATTTGTTTCAGCCACTATTTTCTCACGATTAACTGTAGTTATTTCAATACCATCAGGTAATTTTGGCATTACTACTTCGGATATATCAGCCGGAGAATCAATTAACTTCTGTGGTGTTGTAATTCTTTTATCCGTTATAACGCTGACTTTTTTAATTTCCGGATAAGTCACTTTCATAGGTAAGACAAAATTAGGATTAAATACCAAGTTGATCTTATCCCACCAGCTCTCAACTTTATAAAACTCAATTCCACTGGAATCTATCTTTACGTAATTGAGATGCATCGGCAGAAAAATTGGATATATCACCGTTACAAGAACGATAAATGTAATCACTGCCAATAATACACAGGGAAAAAGGTTTCTCCAATCATTACTGGCAAATAATGATAATCCAAACACCAAAAATGAGATTAATATGCAAAGTACAAGCGACCTATACGATTGTTTCTTGCCGAATATCCACTTCATAGCACTCACCTACTTGAATAAATTTGTTTATACAAGTATTAAATATATTAATATACTTATCAAAAAATGAGTACTGGATTTAATAGACAACTGGTATATTTCGTTTTTATGTCATGATATTTTTGGAATGTGATTTAAAAAATTATTTTCTTGCTTAGCTGTTTCCTATCGCGTTTCGTTTCAAATTATAATTTCTCCCGTCTAGCTTTTCCTACAAAATACGGTTTTCTTCACTTTTTTGTTTCCTGCAAAAATTCGTTACAAAATACTGTTTCCTCTTCTTTGTTGTTTCCTTCGGAAACGCGCTACAAAACACAATTTCTTCCGCTTAATATAGAAATAGGTGTCATTCACTGGCGTGAATGGCACCTATTTCTATGTTAATGCTCGGAAATTCCCGTGTTTTGTAGCGCTCTATTTTTTCTTAAATATAATAAACTTACTAAACACATAATTAAGAACGACAACGAATACATTCGCAAATAATTTTACAATCATATCATTTATATGCATCAATGAAACACCAATCGTCATGGTACCTTGATCGATTATCCATGAGCCTCCTCTAAACAGGAAGAATGATCCCATCTCGAGTAAAAATGCTTTCATAGTATTGGTATGTGAATCAAATACCCATAATTTGTTGGTCACATATGCAAACACTACTGATAATAAATATGCGAAAGCATTGGCTAATTGGTAGTTCCATTCAGCAATATATGTGAAGAACCAAAATCCAACATAGTTAACAACTGTTGTTAAAACACCAAAAAATAAATATGGTATCGCATCTTTATACTTACTCCATAATTCTTTAACATCCATAATGATCCGTTCTCCCGCAATTCTAGTGACTTAATTTCCAGTTTTTATACATCAATCCAAAGAAGTACGCTATAACTTCAAAGGCCGAGATAAAGAATGTTACTGGCCAATTCGTGACAAATGCCAAGTACAATCCTAACCAGACACCAGCTAACGACAAACCAACTGAAACCATAATTAACTTAGGAACTGAGTGTACCAAATATTTGGCAGTAGCACCAGGTAATGTCAACAAAATAAATACCAATAATGACCCTACGATCTGTGCACCGATACTAACACTCAAAGCTAGTGTTACTAGGAATGCAATTGACAATAATCTAGTTCTCAAGCCAGCCGATCTAGCACCTATGTGATCAAATGAGTCAAAGGCCAGTGGCTTATAAAAGATAATGAAGACAAAAATAACAAATAATGCCAAAATCATCAATTGATTAACTTCCTTAGCGCTGATACCAACTATGCTACCGAACAAAATGTTTGTCGCATAGCTGCTTGATTCAGATGATAGTGATAAAAATAAAATCCCTAAACCAATAAACAATGAAGATATAGCACTGATTGAAGCCTCACGACGTGACGACTCCGTGCTTAAAGAACCAACCGCTACTGAACTGACCATAGTAAATATGATCATACCAGCTAGTGGTGAAATCCCCACCAAAATACCAAATGATGCTCCAGCGAAGCCAATCTCTGACAAGGTATGTGATAAGAATGACATATTACGCGAAACAACAAATACTCCAACTATTCCAGCCGTTATAGCGATGAAAGTACTTGCTATAAAAGCTTCTCTCATAAACTCGTATTCAAACATATCCTAACCTCACTCAAACATATCTTCTGAAATTTCATCGACATTGATCGGCTTAATTGTGTTATTTTCAAAGAAAAGTGCTCGATGAGTATATTTCTTCGTCAAAGCGTAATCATGAGTGATAAATATTACAGTTAATTTTAATTTTTCATTTAGTTCTTGAACTAAGTCCATTAGTTGCATCTTAACTTCAACATCTAGACTTGCCGTGGATTCATCCAAAATTAAGATTTTAGGATCATTCAACAAAGCCTGAGCCAAATATGCCTTTTGCTTTTCACCACCAGATGCTAAGCCTAACGGACGTTTCCGTAACTTGGTCAATCTGGTCTTCTCAAGTATTTGTTTGATTCTCTCATTATCTTCACTACGCTTCTTGGGGTTCATAGTGAATTTCAAATTTAAGCGCACGAAACTTTCGATATCTAGTGGATAATCAATGTCAATATTGCGAAATTGTGGCACATAACCAACCTGTGTCTTATCCATCAATAATTCGCCAGAAGTCTTTTTTTCCATCCCCATAATGATCTTAACTAATGTAGTTTTACCAGATCCATTAGGACCAACCAAACTGATGAATTCTCCGTCATTAATCTTGAAATTAACATTTTGGAAAACTAATTGTTTACCAAATTTTTTAGTTAGATTTTTTGCTTCAATCACAAGTATCCCTTCACAGACCTTTCATTCCAATTATTTATCAATCAACATTACCTAGAATAAACAAAATAACTTAATTTGTAAATAGTAAAAATTATCATTTACAGCTAAATTTATTGTATCACGCTCTATTTAGAAATATTCTCCAGCTGATTGAGATTATCATTCATCCATTGATAATATCCCAGATTACTTGGCAATGTCTCAGTAAAGTAGACTATTGGTACATTATACTTCTTTGCCAAACCAGTCATCTTAGTAATTATTCCACTCGTAACTTGTTTATTAACAACTAAAAAGTCCACTTTGTGATTTCTCAGACCATTTTCCATATTTTTAACATCTTCAATAGAAGGATCCGTGTCGTCTTCAATAGATTTAGCAAAATGTGGATTATCTATCGTCACGCCTAGATCGTTCAACAAATAATAAGGTAGTGGTTCAGTTACATAGGCTTTTTTTCCATTAAACTTCTGTTTTAATTTATTCTCACGGACTATCAACTTATTTAATTTTTTATAATATTTATGATAATTATCTTTATAGTATGTCTTATATTTGGGATCGATTTTGCTCATTCGTTCATAGACGGTGTAGCTCAACTTTTGCACATTTGAAACTCCAAACCAAATATGCTCGTTGTCCCCATCTTTTTTGTGAAGGACATCTGAGGCGAAGTCAATCAAGTTCTTATCTTGATCATTAGCCGTCACTATTTTGTTGACCCAATCATCATATCCCAATCCACTCGAGATTATTAACTTCGAATCAGCAATTTGCTTAGCATTATTACTCGATGGGGAGAAACTGTGTGGATCAACATTGACTGACTTTATAATTGATTCAACTTTGTATTTATTACCAACAACACTTTGAACTGGTTCCTTATATGTATTAACGGTCGTAGTAATGATGTTTCCAGAAGACTTCTGTTGAGCACATCCGCCAAGGATCAACATCAAAACAAATACTCCCACTATAATTAGTTTTTTTCGCATATATTCCTCTTCAAATCAAAATCAAAAAAATAGAGCTTGGGATTAAGTCCCAACCTCTAGAATAGTATCTAATATTACTTTCAAAGGCAAGCAAATCAAGTTCTACCAAATTTGGAAATACTGACCATTTGCTGGAACAAGGTAGCTTCCTACTGGAGAATCTGAATTCTTGGAATAAATATTCACTTGGTAACCCTCAACATTATTCCATGTGATCTTACCATTAGCAACGTATTGAGTTGTTGCTTTGTCATAAGTATTAGTCAACTGATTAGCCAAATATTCAACAGCTTGATCTGATGTTGTCAAATTTGTTGTTGAATCTGTTGTTTGTGTTGCTTGTTGACTATTTGTATTGTTATCAGTTGTTGTACCTGAATTATTACTTGTTGTTGCTGTTGCTTGTTTGCTTGAATCTGTATCACTATTTGTAGTTGTTGCATCGTTACTTTGATTATCAGCAGAATCATTGCTATTACTGTCACTATTAGTAGCTTTGTTACTATCACTATTAGTTGTTGATTCAGTTGATTTCTTTGGTGTAGCACTCTTGGTACTCTTTTGTGTTTTTTCTGTATTGGTACCAGAATCAGTCGTTTGTGTTGCTTGTTGCGAGCATCCTGTTAGTAAAACTCCCGCCAAAACTACGGTCACAATTGAGATTTTTTTGAACATAATCGTACCTCCCTTAATCAGACAAACAAATTGTCCCTGCTCTATTTTCTATTATAAATGGGGATTTATTACTTATGCAATTGTTACATACGAAACATTAATAAATCTTATCAAAATTTATTTCTTCATTTTTGCGCATTTTTGTCTCTAGTTCGATCGTCTTATCAGCAATAATGCTTTGTGCATCGATTACTGCATATGGATGATCCGGTGCTTTCTCTTGAGCGAAGGATAATTCTGTACATCCCAAAACGATCACATCACACTTGAATTCATCATGCATCCGTTTGAGAATATGGAAATACTTCTCCTTATTCATCTTACCTTTTACTTTAATATCATCATAAATCAGACTTTCAACTTCATCTTTGATATCTTGGTCACCCATAGTCATTTCAAGACCGGCATCTTTTATTTCTTTTTCGTAAATATGATCAGCCAAAGTTCCCTTGGTAGCAATCAGTCCAACTTTTGCATTAGGATATTTCTTTTTCATAGTCGTAACAGCTAGATGAGGCATATGGATAAGCGGAATATCTGTGGCTGCTTGTAATTCTTTGTAATAATAATGAGCTGTATTACAGATAATCACCATAAAAGCTGGATTCAGCGTACTTTGTTGCTTAATATCTTCTAACAATGGAGGTAAAAAGCTGGGTTTACTATGGTCCATAATATGAGCCGTCCTATCTGGAACCGTTGCATGATTGACTAAAATATAGTCCATGTAATCTTGATCCTTACTTGTTTGCGTTCTTTCATTAATTAAATGAATATAACTCTCAGTGGCAAGTGAACCCATACCACCAATAACAGTAAAGAATTTTTGCATAATATTACCCCTCAATATCTTTTAAAATCTTCCTTGCGACAACTGGATCACTCGGATATGGAACATCAACTCCATTTGTCTTTTGATAAGGATCGTCCCCCTTGGCAGCAAGGACTACGATGTCATCCCCACCACTAGTCTCAATCATTTTACGGATTGCTGCGGGTCGATCAATAATAGTTTCGACCTCTACTTTAGAGTGATCGATTCCTTCATCGATCTGTTTACAAATATCAGCTGGATCCTCAAATCCAGGATCATCAGTAGTCAAAATAGCACTGTCCGCTAAGTCCGTTAATACTTTCGCAAAGCCAGCACGTCTAGAAACTCCTTTATTACCCGGACTTCCCACGACAACTTTGATCTTTGACTTAGGATATTCAGTTCTCAAGAATCCAAGTAGAGCTTTCATACTAGCATAATTATGAGCATAATCCACGAAAATTGTTCCATGGCTAACTGTATTGATATGCTCCATTCTACCCGGTACACGTGCTGTACTCAATCCTTCAACAATATCCTTATTATCTCCACCAGCTAGCTTAGAAGCAATTATAGCAGCTGTAGCGTTCATTTCATTAAAGTCTCCAACAACACCTAGTTTGTATTCACCATCAACATCTAATGACTTACCTTTTTGAGTTATTGATGAAATATCAAATACGCTATCACTCAATGTAGCTTCCTTACTAGAGAGGCTGATATCAGAATCCTTACTGTCACGACCAAATAAGTAAATATCTTTGTCATCACTAGTCTGTCTGGCAGCATCAATAACTGTGTCAAAGTCATTTGTTTGGGCATTGATAATATTGACTTTGGAATTAATGAGCAATTGCTTTTTGCAGTACAAATAATCAGCATAAGTCGGATGTTCATTTTCACCGATATGATCTGGTGTGATATTCAAAAATCCACCAATATCAAACTTCAAACCATAAACACGATTCTTTTTGTAAGCTTGAGATGATACTTCCATAACAAGCTTCGTCATACCAGAATCAACCGCATGACGCATATCGCGGAATAATTCCATAGATTCAGGTGTTGTTAAGTCTGATTTGAACTTATCTTCAGGCTTTGGTCCAGTGATGCGGTCGACTGTCGAAAATAATGCTACTTTTCCTGGATAAACCTTGTCCAAAATATTATGGATAAAATATGAAGTAGTCGTCTTTCCCTTCGTACCAGTGAAGGCAATAATAAATAATTCGCGCTCTGGATTACCATAAAAAGCTGCACTCAATAGTGACAATGCCTTTTGAACATCCCTTACGATGATGTTACTGATATTAGAATCAAACTCTTTTTCGGCCACATAGATTGCTGCACCGGCATCTATTGCCTGCTCTAGATATTCTGACTTGAAATTATTACCTTTACAGAAGAATATCCCATTATTCTGATCTTCTCTTGAGTTATAGCTAATATTGGTAACGAAAAGGTCCTTATCTAGTATTTTGCTAGATACCAGCAAATCATGCTCTTTTAATAAATCAATAGCTTTACTTATTTCTAAACTCATTTTTTACTCTCCTAGAATAGATTCGTGAAGAAATGAACTACGTTATCCCACCAATTAGTTGTCTTGGTAGCTACTTTTTTGATTTTTATCTTTTTCTCCGTTTTAGTGTATGGAATATACCCATTCGGCGAATTTATTGCATTTAATTTAACAGTTTTACCATTATAAGTAGTTTTGAATCCCAAATCATTCTTTGATTTCTCATACTTCAAGCTTCCAAGATCAAAGTCACTTGGTAACCACATATAAACATCTTTTTGTGGTGTGTATTTGGTATCGACCTTATCCCCTGGTGTCATGATCTTAGTTCTTGTGTAATTTTCTTTAACATAACGAGCCAAGTTTTGTGTGCTCCGGAACCTCTTATCATTATCCGACTCATCCCCAGTTACATCCATAACAATTGTAACAACTCGTGTGCCATCCATTGGAAGAGTACCTACAAAAGACTCACCGGCTTTTTTTGTAGTACCTGTTTTTAGACCGTCGAATTCATATCCTTCTTGGTAGTCACGTTGATCCTTCAACAAAAGATTCAACGAGTTATAAGTCTTGGTTTCACCATCAACTGGAAATTCCAATTTTGCTTGAGATGTAGTTTTCAAAACTTCAGGATATTCATCAAGAATATGTTTAACAATAATCGCTATGTCATTGACGGATAATTTGTTCTCATTATCCTTATTGCCAAGATACATCCCATTGTACAGATCATCATTGTTCAAGCCTGAAACATTGTAGATTTTTGCATCATTGATTCCCCAGTCCTTCAAAGTTCTCCTCATTAATCTTACAAATGACTTCTGATTACCAGAGACTTTTTGGGCCAACATCATAGCTGCCGAGTTAGATGATACTATCCACGCTGCACTGTAGAGATTCTTGACTGAATAAGTCTTGTCAGCATCAAGCCTTACATTAGTTAGCTCAGCTTCTTGAGTCATATCCGCTTGTTCTTTGGTCGGAGTTAACATATCTGTTTCTTTTAACTCACCAGAGTCTATTGCTTTGGTCACTAGATACAATGTGATTATTTTAGTTATGGAACCGATGGCAACTTTTTCATCAGTATTCTTTGAATACATAATTTGGCCAGTTTTTTCATCAAAAGCCATTGCGGCCTTGGCATTTAGTTCAGGTTCTGTTGCCGCTGCTACAGTTTGTGGTTGAAAAACTGGTATCAATATCATAACTGATGCTAGTAATAGTAATTTTTGTATAATTTTTTTCATTTGATTCCTCACTTAAAAACTGAAGTAAAACGACACACTTTATTTTTTCGGCTCCGAATTTGGGAAATGAATAATAAACGCTGTTCGTTCTTCATTTGATGTAACTGCTATTGTACCACCATGCACTTTAACCATACTCTTAGCAATGGCCAAGCCTAGTCCTGTTCCACCAGTTTCCTTTGACCTAGAGTCTTCTACACGATAGAACCTGTCAAACAGGTGTGACAACGAATCCTTTGGTATTGGCTGGCCGTTATTAGCAATCTGGATAATAACTTCCTTAGAGGTCTTCTCCGCCTCTAACCACAAATGCGTCGCACCTTTACCATATTTAAATGCATTAGTTATCAAGTTGTTAAATACTCGACCGAGCTTTTCAGTATCGCCTAACATCTCGATCTTATTTGGTTTAGTATTAACGATTATTTCCATACCACGCCTGTTAGCCTCTAATTCAAAGTCAGCCGACAATTGGTCAAGCATTTGCGCCATATCAAACTGCGTAAGATTCAAGGTACTAGTGGCATGTTCAACATTGGCATATTCAAATAAAGAATTCACCAAATTTTGCATTTCCAGAGATTTCTTATACGCTACATGGGCATATTTTAATATTTGATCCAGGTCAGAATAATTGTTACTCTCGATCAAGCCTAGATATCCAATGACTGATGTTAATGGCGTCCGAAGGTCGTGACTGACGTTAGCAATCAATTCATCTTTACTCTTCTCAGATTTCTTTTGTTCAGCTATATGTTTATTCGTATTGGAAACTAATAAATTGACACTATCGACCACACTTTGTAATCTCTTGTTGACCTTAAGATTGATCTTGTGATTAAGATCTCCAGCAGCGATTTGAATCAATTCAGCTTCTACCTTGTATACTTCAAATTGACGATAAGACTTTATCATCATATGAATGGAAATAACTAGTTCTATTAGGATAACTAATCCAAAAAAGAACCAAATCACCCAAAATGTTGATTTAGATAAATCTTCATTTAGGAGAGAAAACATGTGATTTAAATTACTGAAATTCTCATTATTATAAAATAGGTCAGATATAACAATCAAAATTATATTTATTATCTGAAATAAAAGAAAGGTGCCTATTCCTTCAAACAGGAGGACACCTTTTTCTTTAACATTCAGTTTGATTCGTTTATTCAAACATCAAACCTCCACTTTGTATCCGACGCCCCAAACGGTCTCAATTACTTTTTCACCGTCTGTAGACTCTTCAAGCTTATCTCGTAGGTGACTAACGTGTACCATAACTGTCTTAGCGGAAACAACTGACTCTTGTTTCCAGACACGTTCGAATATTTCATCAGCTGAAAAGACACGGTTGGGATGGCTAGCTAGAAGATATAAAACACCAAACTCTAGAGCTGTTAATTGTACCTTATTACCAGAACTTGTAACAACTTCATGCGAGTCTTTATAGATAGTAATTGGACCTACTTCTAATTTATCAGGGACATTTTTTGATGTTTGTTGTACGCTTCGACGAAGAAGTGAACGGATACGAGCCATAATCTCCAATGGATTGAATGGCTTAGTTACATAATCATCCGCACCGGTAATAAGACCTTGGATCTTATCCATATCAGTTGTTTTGGCGGATACGATTATAATGGGAATCTGTGAAGTCTTACGTACACGTTTGACAACCTCAATACCGTCAATTCCAGGCATCATAATATCAAGTATCATCAACGCAATATCACTATGTCTAGCCAAAGCATCAAGTGCCTCTTGACCGGAGTTGGCAGAAATAGGCTCATACCCCTCATTTTTTATGTAAATACTAAGTAATTCAACAATCTCTTTGTCGTCATCTACTACTAATATCTTCATCAAATAAACCTCTCAAGCGCACATATTTACAACTAGTAACATTATACAATATTATGTTAGTGTATTACTAACCAGAAAAGAAAGTGAGTATCTATGGACTACTTAAAGAAGCGAATCAGATTCATCCTGATTTTAATATTCTCAGTAGTGATTTTTGGCGTTGTCCAATGGCAAATGTCCACTAATGGGAATTTAAGCGGTACAAAAATACTATGGATTTCGGAATTATTGAAGTCTGCTTGTATTGGATTTGGACTTTATGCGATCGTTATGTTTTTTAGGGTAAAATAATAAAATAGGCACAAAAAATCCAGCATACGTGATGCTGGATTTTTTCTACATTTCTACTTTTCTAAATTAGCACTACGCATGGCGACAGTCTCACTGATTTTCATAAATGGAATATAGAACAAAATTCCAAATATTATTGAAATTCCTTGGACAACTACTGCTCGCCAATCTCCTCCGGTTGCTAAAAAGGCATTTAATAATGGAGGTGTGGTCCACGGAACCATGACTACTGTTCTATTCATAAATCCGACAGCTGTACAGAAGTATGCAAATAACAAAGCAAAAACAGGTGTTAATACAAATGGAATTAGTAATGGTAAATTGAAAACAATTGGATATCCATAAATGACTGGTTCGTTAATATTGAATAGTCCTGGCACTAATGATAATCCTGTAACTTCACGACTAGACTTCATTTTTGAAAATAGTAGTGTTGCAATAAGTAGACATATGGTGCTACCCGTTCCACCCATCATTCCAAAAGTATCTCTGAATACACTGGTAATAATATAAGGTACATCGTGACCAGCAGCAAAAGCTTGCATATTTTTATTAGTATTAATAATTAAAACTGGATCTAGCAAAGTACCATTAATAACTGCTTGATGAATACCGAACCCAAATAGTAAATTACCAATACTGTAAATCAATAAGAACCCTGGCAAACTAGTATTCACTTGACGAAGTGGTTCCTGAATCAATGACGTGATTAATTTGATCATATCTGTATGTCCAAATACTGTTAACAATGCTGCGATAATAGCTAAGATACTCAATGTTAATACAGTTGGAATAAGTGTTAAAAATGAATCCCCAACAGCTGGAGGAACATTCTCACCTAAATTGATTTTAAATTTTTTAATATTGGATAATTTGATAAACATTTCAGTGGCAACTAACCCAATAATTATTCCGGCAAACATCCCTTGAACGCCGATATTATTGAATGAAAGATACCCGGTTATATTAAAGGTATGTTTCTGATCAACTGATGTTGCGCTCAATACAGCCGGCATCATAACTATCAATCCAGACAATGAAACAATGGCAGCACCCAATTTATTAGAATAATTACGATTTCGTGATAAACAATATCCTACTACCGGTGCAATCAATAATCCTGCAATATTCAATGTACCGTTAACCAAATAATTACCAAATGTTTGAAAATTTACTAATATAGCTCCTTTAAAAAATAAAGTAAAAATAACGTTATTAATTAAAACCCCAATACCTGCCAAAATAAATAGTGGCATTATCATAGCAAACGCGTCTCTTAATGATTTCAAATATATTTGATTACCAATTTTAATTGAAATCTCTGTAAACTTATCTATAAATTTTTTCCCAAACTTACTCTGCTCAGTCATCTTTATCACCCAATTCCTTACCATTAGTTTGAATAACATGTTTGAACCAGTAATAACTCTTTTTTGGAACTCTTCTTAAATCTCGTAAATCATGATTACCACGATTAACATATACAAGGCCATAGCGTTTTTCCATATTACCGGTAGAACTAGGAATATCTATCAATCCCCATCCCAAATATCCCATGACCTTAGCTCCATCAATATTTATTGAATCTTCCATGGCTTGAATATGTTCCTTATGATATTCAATTCTGTAATCATCTTGAATAATATCTTTACCATTCCAATTTTCTTTTGCTCCAATACCATTTTCAACCGGAAAAATCGGAAGATTATAGCGGTTATACATTTCAGTAATTGTTGTTCTAAAACCAAGCGGATCAATTTGCCAACCATATTCACTTGTTTTTAGATATTCATTAGAAACTTTTCCTTTACTCATAAAGTAATTAGGAGCAGTTTCCTTAGGAATATTTTCAGAATCAATTACCAAACTGTAATAATAACTAAATGCTAAGAAATCACTTTTTATGTTTGTAAGATTATCAATTGCATTAACCAATGTACTCTCAATTTTTTCTAATCCATTGTTATTCATATAACAAACGACCTCTGAAGATCTTTTACCTGTGGTGAAAAACTTCAGAAAATCATTATTAATAAATTCTTCAGCTTTTCTGGTTGCTGCTACATCCTCGGGCTTAGCAGATGCTGGATACATTTTTTGATATGCAACCATTCCACCAATTTGTAATCCTTTAAATTTATGAATATAGTCTGCGACTTGTGCATAGGCTATCAGGCTATTCGTGGCAATAATATATTGATTCTCAATAGTTCTTTCACCTGTTATATAACCGCTATTTGCAAAACCTTCTTCAAACATTGTGCAATTTTGTTCATTAAACACTAACCAATATTTTACTTTGTCGAAAAAATGATCAATTACAATTTTAGAGAATCTAACAAATGCTTCAGTAACATGTGAACTGGCAAAACCATTATATTTATTAGCCAGTTTAAGTGGCATATCAAAATGATAAAGACAAATTACCGGAACAATCCCTCTTTTTAATAATCCATCAATATATTGATCATAATATTCCAATCCTTCTTCATTAATTTCACCATCCCCGTCAGGAATAATTCTCGACCAAGAAATCTGAAATCTATAACAATTCATTCCAATATTACTCATTAAATCAAAATCTTCATTGAACTTATGATATTCATCTATTGCTACTTTCCAATCACTAGAATTAGCTGTAGATTTTTTAATATCATAAACGGACAAGCCTTTACCATCTTCATCAAAAGCTCCTTCAGTCTGCATACTTGAAACTGAATTTCCCCAAAGAAATTTTTCGTCTTTCATTCCACATCCTCCGTTCACTTTCATATACATGATAACTCAATTATTTAACTTGTAAAGTCAAATAATTAATAAAATACTCAAATTATGTGTAATGTATTCAAATTCTTTATATGATAAACTTGACCTATTAAAGGAGATGACTGATCATTAGCCGCTATAAAGATATTGCTAAAAACATTCAGGATAGAATTCAAAGTGGCGAATATAAGCCAAATCAGATTCTCCCGAGTCAAAAAGATTTAGCAACGGAATTTCAAACATCAAGAGTAACCATCCAAAAGTCATTAGATGAATTATCAAATAAAAATTTAATTATAAGGAAACAGGGGAGTGGATCTTTTGTCGCACCTAATCCACTTTCAACATTGGATATTCTATCTAGTCAATATGAAGGAACCACACAATTATTTCGAGATAAAGGGACCATAACAACAAAAGTTTTAAGGTTCGATATTCGACTACCACAAAAAAAAGAAGCTGAAAGACTCAATATATCCGACACTACACCGGTATATGACGTTTTCAGACTTCGTAATTTGAATGACGAACCATATGAATTAGATCAATCCATAATGCCTCTTTCAGTAATAACTGATTTAACAGAACAAATAGCTAAAGGATCAATCTATAATTTCATTGAGAACAACTTAGGATTAAAAGTTGGTAGCTCAACTAGAAAAATCAGTGCTAAAAAGCCCAATGATGATGATATTAAATATCTAGATTGCAAGAATAACGATCCAGTACTACAGGTTTCACAAACAGTTAGTTTGACTGATGGGCGAATATTTGAATATTCACATACAAAACATCGATATGATAAAGGGAGCATTATAGTAGTTAATAATATTGAAAAATAAAAAAGTCTTCAAAATAATTTGAAGGCTTTTTTTGATATCAAATCTATTTAACTTCCAGATCAACGTTACCCAAACCGTTATCAAATCTTGCTTGCCAATCACCCTTTGTAAGTGATGGTGGTAAGACAAAGGTTCCTGATGATACTTGTTGATCCTTCTTTAAGGTCTTATTTTGCGTTGCCAATTTATCCACCAACCACTTGAGTGACTTGAGTGGATTCCCCAATACTTCTGTTGACTTACCTGATTTCAATTCTTCCCCATTATGAAGCAAGGTACAGTTAACATTTTCCAATGCATCAACTGTCTTGAACAGCTTAGTATCAAATTCATCCCCGTATACTACCAAACCACCAACTGCGGCATCTGCCATAACCATATACTTTGATAAACTAGGGAACCAATCGCTAAATCTAGAATCAGGAACCTCAAGTGCTGGTGCAACTGCTGTCTTGTTCAACAGATCTTCTAGCGTGTCATCTGTACTTAGATCTTCCTTGGCTCGGAAACAAAGTTCCACTTCTACTAGTGGTTCCATCAAGTCATCTAGTTTTACTGATGTTGGTGCATGTAGAAAGTGACTTTTTAGTTGAGCTCCATATAGCGGTTCATCTGAATCAAACATATCTTGAGTCTGTTTACTGGTAAGAGACACTTTATAGCCTCCCACTGGTTCATTCTTCAATCTGGTTAATTCATCTTGAACTCGATACGCTGTCTCATCATTTGTTGCGTAATTTGACCAGTCATCTTCATTCAGTGGGTTTTGAGATTTCCATGAATTGTAAAGTGCTTGTGTTAGTTCAGCTTCATTTGTAGATAATCTTGTACTTGTTAGGGTTTCAGTTGTATTTTGTGTCATAGGTAGAGCCTCCATTTATTTTTGTTATATTCGATATATTAATCTGACCTTTAATCTGACCTTCACTAATATTGGATTCCATAGAGACTCACCTCTTCTAATTTTATTTTAATTAATAAAAAACAAAAGACGCCCTAAGATGAACTAAATCATCAAAGGGCGTCTAAACGCGTTACCACCTTTATTTGCATACATATCACTACATACACCTTGAACAAACTAATACTAATTTGTCAGCACGATAATGGGTGCAACCAGTGACTTCTAATAGGATTCAAAGCACAACTATCAGGTGATAATAATTATTTAGGTAATATATTGTCTCGCATCTACCGACAACTTTCTGAGATACCTTGAAATAGTTAAGTTCCTGATCAACGTCTTTCTTGTTTGTTATTGGTTGTAAATTTATACCCTTTTATTAGATATGTCAATACTAAAATTAAAATAATTAATTATTTTCTAATTTGAGATAATCCAAAACGAAACTTCCGACCGCTTTAGCTGCGATGATCAAACATTTCTCATTCATTAGAAAATCCGGACTATGATGTGGATGATTGGCATGATCATCAGTCATACATCCGACATAGAAAAACGTACTTGGTAACTTTTGTGCGAAATAACTGAAATCTTCAGATGGTTGTTGAACTCCACAATCAAAGACCTTAGTAACTTCTGGGATATCAGCATTCTTAATACTGTCAACAACACGCTTAGTCAAAGTTTCATCGTTAACAAGAACCGGATAGTTATCGTCATAATCAATTTCACACTTAACTTTAAACATTGACTCTACACCATGTGCAATTGTCGTTATTTCCTCACGGATTCTTTTACGAGTGGATTCCTTCATTACACGAACGTCACCTTTTAAAACTACTGACTCTTTAATAGCGTTAAAAGAACCAACTCCATCAAAGGATCCAATTGTAACGCTTGCCGTATCAAATGGGTCAATTCTTCGTGAAACGACAGTTTGTAACGCCGTTACAAAGTAACTTCCAGCGACAATTGCATCATTTGATAATTGTGGCATTGATGCATGACCACCCTTACCAGTGAACTTAATCGTGAAATTAGAACGGCCTGTCTGAGTTTCCCCAGTATGATATCCGATCGTTCCAGTTTCCATTGAAGTCATTACATGAACTCCAACAACATTGTCTACTCCACTTAAAGCACCATCTTCGATCATAGACTTAGCTCCACCAGGAGCAACTTCTTCACCCGGTTGGTGGATTATCCTGATACTCCCGGCTAATTGATCTTTTAGCTCAATAAGACTTCTTGCGACTATCATCAAGTAAGCGGTATGACCGTCATGCCCACAAGCGTGCATTACACCAGGATTCTGTGACTTAAATGGTAAGTCATTGTCCTCTTGCACTGCCAAAGCATCAAAGTCAGCACGTAGTGCTAGTTTGGGGCCTGGATTACCTGAATCAATATCAACAATGATTCCATATCCATCCCCACAGTCTCTGACACTACAATCTAGATTTTTATAAAACTTTTTAATATAAGCTGCTGTATTTTTTTCTTCAAACGAAACCTCTGGATGCGCATGTAAATATTCTCTTATTTGGATTATTTCATCTTTCGAATCATCTAGTTTTTTCATTAATTGTTCACACAAATTTCCCACAAAATTACCTCCTCGAAATTAACTCATACATTTATTTTCTCACAGAATTATTCAGAAGGTACAAAAAAAGACTACCAAATGGTAGTCTCAATATATTCTTCAATTATTCGTGGTTCATTTGATCCATGAATGCCTTAAATGATGACTTCTTAATGTCAGCACCCTTTTTACTAGCCTTTGATTCAGCCAAATGGGCTAATCTTTTCTTCTCACTCTTGTCTAACTTTTTCATCCTTAATACCTCCATGTCTTTTTAAGATCATATGAGTTATTGCAAAGGAAATAGTAGGCGCGTATGCGTTAGGCTCTTTCTAAAGTAATTCATATTATGTAACAACTACATAATAGTTCTTTCATTCTAGAATGCAACTATTTAGAAAAAGGCACGATCATGGATTCCCATGTAACGGCGATACAAGAAGCGAATTCCGTAAGCAATCGCTGCAACGATGAAGTATCCAATTCCACCAAGTGTTGGATTAATTGCTGCTGGTACAAATGACATTGCTCCTAAGAATACGAACATCAACATCAAACCGAATACCAAATATCCGATTGTGATTCCCCAACCTGGACGTTCGCTCTTTGGTTTTTTCATTTGGATATTGAACCATGTCAATAATGTTCCCCACATTGCTGAAAGGATAAGCAATGTAAAGATACCTGTTTGATTATTTGGATCCGACTTCTTAGTTGTGAAAGCTACAACTCCGTATAACAAGCCAAATAATGCAAAGAACAACAATGATGTATCAATTGCTGAAGCCCAAAATGGTTGTTTCTTTACAGGCTTTTTAGGATGTACGATTTCAGTAGCTTTTTTAGTAACTGGACCATACAACGTATTAGCTGTAACACCTTTGATCTGATTCTCAATAATCTCTGACATTAAATCATCGATTGATTGTTTAGCTTCATCTTCAGTAAATCCACCGTCCACTAAGAATCTATTCAATCTGAAGACATATTCTTCATTTTTATTACTTAATCTAGCACGTAAGTCATCTGGTGATGCTGACGCAATTTTTTCTTGTGTCTCTATATTCTTAACTTTTTTAGCAGCATTACCCTTTTGTTTTTCCGCTGCTTGCTTATTCTTCTCTCTTAAATCTTCAGCCATTAATTCTCCCCCAAATTAGACGTTGAATCTAAATTCTATGATGTCACCGTCTTGTACTTCGTAATCCTTACCTTCAACACGTAACTTACCAGCTTCTTTAACTGCTTGTTCACTACCTAATTCATCTAATGCGTCAAATGACATAACTTCGGCACGAATGAATCCACGTTCAAAGTCAGAATGAATAATTCCGGCAACTTGTGGTGCCTTCATACCTTTATGGAATGTCCATGCACGTGTTTCTTTTCCACCAGCAGTGAAGAATGTTCTAAGTCCTAACAACTTATAACTAGCCTTGATCAACTTATCAAGACCAGACTCTTTAACACCCTCTGCTTCAAGGAAGTCACGTCTGTCATCATCATCTAATTCAGCAATTTCTTCTTCTGTCTTAGCTGAAACACCAATAACTTCAGCATTTTCCTTTTTGGCATAATCTTCAATGATCTTGTAGTACTTAGATGTTTCTGGGTCGGCCATATCATCTTCGGCAATATTAGCAACATACAAAACAGGCTTTGAAGTTAATAGGAATAGTCCCTTAACAATTTCTGCTTCATCTTCATCGAAGTCAATTGTTCTAACCGCACCACCATCTTCTAGAACTGGCTTAATCTTTTTAAGTACTTCAAACTCTTCTTGAGCATCTTTATCTTTAGCACTCTTAGCCATCTTTTCTACTTTGGCATAACGCTTATTGACACTATCAAGATCTGAAATACTCAACTCTAGATTAATTGTTTCAATGTCATCTAGTGGATCAACTGTACCTGTAACACTAGTAATATTGTCATCATCAAAAGCACGAACAACGTGCACAATAGCATCAACTTGACGAATATTCTCGAGGAACTTATTACCAAGTCCCTCACCCTTACTAGCACCCTTAACGATTCCGGCAATATCTGTAAATTCAAATGTTGTGTGAATCAATTTCTTAGCAGGAATCAAACTATCGATTCTTGATAAACGTTTGTCAGGTACCTCAACCATACCGACATTAGGGTCGATTGTAGCGAATGGATAGTTCGCCATTTCTGCACCAGCTTTTGTGATGGCATTGAATAATGTTGATTTTCCGACGTTTGGTAATCCTACGATTCCGGCAGTTAAAGCCATTATAAATTATCCTCATTTCCATTAATATTAGGTTGTACAATTTGTGTCTGCTTCAAATAAAATTCTTCTTGGCTCACATCAACTTGCGCAGCTTCAGTAATCACTTTTTTAAGTTTCTTATTAAATTCATTTCTAGGAATCATTACGATATGTCCACATCCTAAGCACTTAACTTTAATATCTGCGCCCATTCGAATGATTTCCCACTTATTTGCCCCACAAGCATGAGGTTTTTTCATCATTACAATATCGCCTAAATTAAACATATACAGTCCTCTAATCTAAACTTATTCCTAAAATATCTAAAATACGATTGAGATCATTAGTGTTAGAAAAATCAATCTCTAGTTTTCCATGACCACCACGTGTTTCCTTAACAGCAACACCAGTATCAAATTTCTCTACCAATTTCTCTTCAGTTGCACGGATATATGGTGATTTTGATTTTGAAACTTTTTTCTTTTTCTTAATATCATGCTTAGTTTCTGTAGCTAATTGTTCAAGTTGTCTAACAGTCAAATCTTCGCTAACTGCACGCTTTGCTAATTTATCAATTTGTTCTTTATCTTTTAAACTCAACAAAGTTCTTGCTTGGCCCATTGATAAGTCACCGTGTTGAACTAGTTTCTTGGTTGCTTCTGGAAGATTCAACAGCCTCAAATAATTGGCAATATATGGACGACTCTTACCAAGGCGTTGTGACACTTGTTCTTGAGTCAAATTTAATTTTGTGATCAAAGTTTTATATGCATCTGCTTCTTCTAGAGGTGTCAGATCTTCACGTTGTAAATTCTCCAACACAGCAATTTCCATCATGCCTGATTCACTTAGTGGACGAACGATTGCTGGTACTGTTGTTTGCTTAGCAATTTTACTTGCACGGAAACGACGTTCACCAGCAATAATCTCAAATCCATTAACACTTTCACGAACAATAATTGGTTGGAATACACCGTTTTGCTCAATGGATTTTGCCAATTCATTCAAAGCGTGTTCATCAAAAGTCTTTCTTGGTTGGTAAGGATTAGGACGGATATCTTCAAGTGACAAGTCTACAACTGTCTCTGAATTTTCATCAATAGCTTCAAATTCAGAAAAAATCGCATCGATTCCTTTTCCCAAACCTTTTTTATTTTTGTTTGATGCCATTACGTTTTAACACCTCCTTAGCAAGATCACAATAAGCCTGTGCCCCACGTGATTTGTCATCAAAATCAACAATTGGTAATCCATAACTAGGTGCTTCAGCCAATCTCGTATTACGTGGCACGATTGCTTTATAAACTCTATCACCGAAGTAAGATTTAACTTCTTCGACAACTTGTGCACCAAGGTTAGTTCTGGCATCTAACATAGTTAGAAGTACCCCTTCGATAGCTAGATTATTATTGAAGTGCTTTTGAACTAGTCGAATTGTATTGAGTAACTGGCTCAATCCTTCCAAAGCATAATATTCACTCTGAACAGGAATAATTATAGAATCTGATGCAGTAAAAGCATTGGTAGATAGCTGACCTAATGAAGGTGGACAATCAATCAAGACAATATCGTATTTGTCATCGACCTCTTCTAATCCAGCTCTAAGTCTAGTTTCTCTAGCCATCATTGTAGTTAATTCCATTTCAGCACCGGCCAATTGGATCGTGGCTGGTACGATGTCTAGATTCTTATGATTAGAATGAATAATTGTTTTGGCAAGTGGATATTCATTTACTAAAACGTCATAAACATCTTTTTCAACGTTAGCTTTTTTAATACCCAAACCACTAGTAGCATTACCTTGTGGGTCAATATCTACTATCAAAACTTTTTGACCTAAGTCAGTTAAGCACGCACCAAGGTTGATAGTAGTTGTTGTTTTACCTACACCACCCTTTTGGTTCGCAACGGATATTTTTCGTGCCATTTTATTCCCCTATTCTTAATATATACATTAAATTTTAACATTTAATAGTGGTTAGTTTAAGGCTATCCACTATTTCACGAGTGGTTTTCTAGAAGGTGTACCTGGTTTACGAGGATACTTGGCTGGGGTATTCTTTTCTTTGTAAATAAAAACAAAGTTTCTAAGTCCTTCATCATTTGGTAATTCAAATGATTTTTGATCTTTAATTGATCCACCGAGAACTTGGATCGAATATTTTGCCTGTTCAACTTCTTCAGGTGCTTTTTCAGATTTCATAGCGATGAATGTTCCACCAACCCTTGTGAATGGCAGACATAGCTCGTTTAATACATTCAATGCTGCAACGGCTCTTGCCGTTACAATATCGAATTTTTCACGATATAATTTGTTTTTTCCAACCTCTTCAGCACGTCCATGAACCAAGGTAACATCATCTAATTCTAATTTTTTAACTAAGCTATCAAGAAACTTGATTCTCTTATTCAATGAATCAATAATAGTTATTTTCAATTTAGGATTAATAATCTTTAACGGAATCGATGGGAATCCAGCACCTGATCCAACATCACAAAGTGTTAGTTCGTCGCTCAAAAGTCTTTCGTCCACAAAATCCAAAACCAACGAATCATAGAAGTGTTTCAAATAAACTTGGTTTATTTCTGTAATCGTCGTTAGATTCATGACTTTATTAGTTTCCACTAACTCATGAAAATATATTTCGAATTGTTCCTTTTGTTTATCAGTAAGTTCAATGTTCTTTTGGGCTAAAGCTTGATAGAATTCTTCTGGTCTCATTTTTTCCTCCACTCGTGAAACAAGTGTTTCACGCTTCTTAATCCTATATTATTATCGACCTTAATTCAATGCCGATTTAACCTATAATATAGATATGATTTTAAGGAGGTTACAAATGATTTCAGTAAAACATACAGATCAACTCGATTCTAAAGAACTGATTGATATATTAAAAGCTCGTGTAGAAGTATTTGTCGTTGAACAAAATTGTCCTTACCAAGAAGTTGATGACGATGACTATAATGATCTACATGTTCGCTTGATTGAAGATAACAATCTCAAAGCTTATACAAGGATTATCGACAAAGGTACAAAAATAAGTTTTGGTCGTGTATTAGTAGTGAAAAAATATCGTAAACAAGGTCTTGGTGAAAAAGTAGTCGCCGCTACAATTGAAGAAATAAAAAAGAGATTTCCAAGTAAACCTATACAAATTCAAGCTCAAGCTTATTTGCAAAAGTTCTATGCTCAATTTGGTTTTAAGCCAATTTCTAAAGTCTATCTGGAAGACAGCATCCCTCATATAGATATGTTTTTGGAATTTTAAAAATTATTTTGTCAGATTAAGAGCATATTGATGCTCTTTTTTGATACTATTACTAATGTATCCTGAGGGGGAAATTTCAAATATGTCAAAGTTTATTAAAAATAATCCAGTCTTGATCGCGATTTACATTCTTATAGCAATTTTATTCTGCATCGTTAACACTTATATCGGCATCGCAAGTATCATCATTGAATTAGTCATTCTTGGTGTCATCTATAATAAAAGTAGCGGTGAAAAGACCAATTCCAATAACTATCTAGCAGAGGTCACAGGTATCGCCAAGTTAGACGAAACTATCGTTACAACGAAGGACTTCTTCGTTATGGAAGGTATTGCATTCATTTTAAATATGCTGTCAATTTTCAGATTGCCTGTCCTTACAATCGATTCAACTATCAATAAGCTCAACCTAAGTAGTGACACGATGAACTCGATCAGCTCACTCTCACATAGAAGTGGTCTAACACTTTTTGATATTGGATTGCTTTTAACAAAGTCAGATATCTCATCACAAACTATTCAATACGGCCAATACGCTATCCTCATCACAATTATCTTGGCATTCGTGGGAATAATTGCACAATTGTTTAGAAAATATAGCAATCAGCTTCTACTAATATCCAGCATCTTACCCGCTGCCTTTTATATTATTTCTTATATTTCTAGTGGTAGTAACGCGATTATCAAAGGCATGATCGACACTGGATTTTATATGGGATTATTATCTTCAATTGGATTAACTACAATCGCCCTATTGAAGATGAGTATTCTAAAGACTACTGCACCTCAAAAAAGAGAACGCGAAGAAAATAGTTTTAAATAGAGCGGGCCAAACATTGGAACAAAAATAGGGACCTCATGAAAGTGAAGTCCCTATTTTTGGCGCCAAACGTAAGAAATTGTGTTTTGTCACGCGTTTTCACTGCAAATTTAAACTATCTATTTATCTTCATTAAAAACTTCGACACAAAAGTCTTTTTCACCACAATTTGGACAAGTTAACTTTCTAGTTTTTATAGTATGTTTAGCAAAAAAGGCTTCTTTAAATCTTGGCTTGAATATTGTATTACAGTTAGGACAAATGTAATTGACCGATCCGAAATAGTACTTTGTTAACCAACAGGCTCCTGCAATAGCAACCAACATTCCCAATCCAAAAATCCACCAGTTACCACTTTTAATGGAATATATTAGCGTAGCAATTTCTACTATGTCAATCGGTAATCCAAAAAGGATCATCCTTACATGTACTCTTCTTAATGACTGTTTATTATTCATAATATAATCTATGTCTTCAACTGAATTGATTGGAAAATTGTCCATATCGGAAAGTCCATTCAAGAAATTATCGACAACTTTTATTTTTTGATCAGCTTCTTTTGCCTGACTTTGTAATGATTTCTTTTGTTCTGTCAAAAGCAATATCATGATTTTAGTTGAATTATTGCTAGATAATATATCCTTGATAGAATTCAATGATAATCCCATACTTTTTAGAAGCATTATTAGCTTTAATTTGTTAAGATCATTATCTGAATATAATCTACGCCCACTTTCTGTTATCTGAGTTGGACACAAAATATTCTTCTTGTCATAATATTGAATTGTTCGAACGGAAACATTCACTTTTTTTGCAATTTCACCAGTCGTGTATTCAGACATAAAACTTCACCTCCATGAATAAACTTACATTATTACCCAACGTCACAAGCAAGTAAGAAACCAAAAATAAATAATTTGTCTTGATTTGGCGTTATGCCATCGTTTTATTTTTATGAAAATCATTTTCATCCAGTCTATACCATTGATGATGGGCAAAAAATAGATTACAATTAATATTATTAAATATTATCAAATAAACATTTAGAAAGTATCGATTCTAAATAAAAAGGAGATGCCTCTATGTATCGATTCTTTGCCCAGCCGCAAGTAAATGAAGAGGACAAGTCTATATTTGGATACGAATTATTATTGCGTACCAATGAAAATGGCTTTTGGACTTTGCCCAAGGATTTCACAAAAATTTCTATTGATGACCAAGCAGCATTGCTTGAAGTCATTTCCAAAAAGTTACACACAGAATTACATGATATAAAATTAGCATTTAATCTCAATCAAAAACAAGCCAGTGATCCGTTTACTTTAGGATCGATCATCGCACTAAAAAAGCGCATCAATCCAGCTGCTCTGACGATTGAATTGACAGAGGCACCAACTTTAGAAGAGATGAAAGAAATCAGTTTTATGTTACATCAATATAAAATTGCTATCGTGCTTGACGATGTTGGTACTGGTTCTAATACATATGACAATGTTAAACATCTATTGCCATACGTTGACCAAATAAAATTTGCAATGCAAAACCTCCGTATGGACGGTGATGCCGAAAAGATTCCTAGTTGTCTGAGTTTTTGGGTCGATTTAGCTAAGAAGTTCCGCTTAGAACTTGTCTTAGAAGGCGTTGAAGACAAAGAAGATCAGTCTCTAGCTAAAAAGTTTGGGATTAATATCCAACAAGGATATCTCTACGGTAAACCAGCGTTGCTCTAATAATACTGGATTGCAAAAAAAGGATTGTGACATAACTCCTTTTCTACTCAAACTTGCAGTGAAAACGCGTGACAAAACGCAACTTCCTCCGTTTAGTTCAAAAAAGCCCAGCATTTACTTTCGTAAATGTTGGACTTTTTAGTACTATACTCGAAAGCTGGGCGCGTTTTGGCACGCTCTCTAATTAAGCAATCGAATCCCAAGGTGCCAATACGATAGGTTCTTGTTTCAACATTTCTAACTCATCAGCACTTAGATACTTCTTATTAATAACAACATCATAGACATTTCTATCGAACCATTGATCATCCATAGTGAAATAGCCTTTTTCACCATTAGCCTCACCCCATGAATTCTCAACTTTAAAACGATTTGGTTGACCATTGATCAAGTTAACTCCAGTCAAAGTCATTGCATGAGTAATCTCAGATTGTTTATAATCCAACCCTTCACCCTTACTCATCTTAGTATCAATACCGAATAATTGATCTATTTGATGCAAATCACCAGATAACAATCCCTTTGTACGGTGTGACTGCTTACCAACATCATTACCGAACCAAACAGTATCATTGCCCTTCATTTGTGCAATACTTAATTCCTTTAAACGTTCGATTGGTAAATTCAGATAAGTTGTTTTTTGCCCACCGACCATATTTCCAGTGGCTTCAACCGTATAGATCTTACCGAATTCTTTGGAATCTTGTGGGGCATTAATAATATCCACATAATCATCTAGCTTCATGGTGAAGTATTGTTTCAAGAATTCCTTTGGAGTAATACTTGCTTCTTCAATCATCTTTTTGCTATCAGTTCCAATCGATAACTCGAATTCCTTAGGTGGTTGTCCAAACGAATAAACACATACCTTGTAAATTTCAGATAACATTTCATCAACTCGTTCATTAATTACAGTCTCTGATTTGTTATCATTAACTAATTCACGTAACTCAATCCCATTCTTGCGCAACATAATACCAATCACTGAATCAAACTCGGCAGTATTACTTGAAGCTGCAGTTTCTGGGAAAGCATAATCAGGAACGACACCATATTTCTTGATCAGGTCAGTCGCATATTGCCAGTATCCACCATCACCATTGGGCCTGCTGAACAAAGCATTCACTTTCCTATCAGTAACTGGTAAGTTGGCAGTTTCAATGATATTTTGATAAAAGTAATTGGCCTTTTCCAAACGATCAAAGAACGATAAATAATTTTGAGATAACTCAAAATCTGCTACGTCATATTTCATAGCGAATTCTGTTCTTAAGTTTGTTAAAGACGAAAATAACCAACAACGACCAGATCTCTTCTGATTTGAGACCTTTCCGGTTGGAACTGTGATGTTAAAAGTAGGGTTCAATTTACTTTTTACATCTGAATTTTGAGCAGTTTGGAAAATTCCCACTTGCGCAACAGCGTTTTTCAAGATATTATTCGAAGCATCTTGATTTAAGTTTTTGTGAAAGTCTGCTAAAATTTTACTATTAATTTCTTTAGTCAATTTAATCACCTCATTAAGATAATATATTACAATAGTTTTAACAACATTGGAGAAAATTATGACTGAAACAATAAAAATTGCTTATTTATACGAAGATTTGATGAATACCTATGGGGATAGTGGCGATGTTAAGATATTATCCTTTTTATTGAAGGAAAAGGGTTACGATACTCAAGTTGATAATATCAGCTTAGGAGCAAAGTTTGACGCCTTTGACTATGACTTCTTATTCTGGGGTGGTGGCCAAGACTTTGAACAATCCGTCGTCGCTAAGGACTTAGTTAGACATAAAGACACCCTCGAGAAATATATCAATGATGATAAACCCATGCTTTGCATTTGTGGTGGTTATCAGTTCCTTGGTGCTTACTATGAAACATCTGGTGGTGAAACAATCAAAGGACTAGGAATTCTACCATTCCATACCATTTTCAAAGCCGATAGCCGTATGATCGGTGACACTGAATACGAAACAGAATGGGGTAAGGTCAAAGCCTTTGAGAACCATTCCGGCCGTACTTACTTTGATGATAAATCTGTTTTAAAACCATTTGGTAAAATGATTGAAGGCTATGGTAACAACCCTGAAGAAGGTAACGAAGGTATGCGTTATAAGAACACTATCGGTAGTTATTCACATGGACCTATTTTGAAAAATGAGAACATTGCCCGTGCCATTGCTGATAAGATTGTTACATCCCATAAAGAACGCATGGCTGCTACAGCTAAGTAAAGTACAGATAAAATTTTACTATTATAATAGCATTATTGGATATGCTACCTTCCTAAGGTACACTTCTGGTAATGCTTTTTTGTACTAAAAAATGGGTAACCCTTTCTGCCGAGGGTTACCCATTTAATATCTAGGGGTTCTAGATTTATATTGCGCGAAGAAATAAGTTGGTGACCAATTTTAATCCGCGCAATTAATTTACAAATTATTGATTAATTGTTTCTAATTCAGAATTAGATTTGTGATTAAACAGAGCAATTTTTTTATTAAATACATCATCTAAAGTACCGATTTTAATTCCTTTAGAATAATATCCGTCTAAAGCTCCGTCTTTAATAAGCTTTGTTTGTTCCATAGCTATATGTGCGTTAAATTCCATAGTATCAACAACAGATACAGCTTTATGGATGGCTGTCATTCCTGACATATCTTTACCGCCAACAGTAATTAATACACCGTGTGAGTTCAACAAATATTCGTGCATCAATGCTGCATCACCAATGTTTGCAATATGCTTTGAAACAAGTTCTGCAAGTTCTTCTGAACAATTTTCCTTAAATGGAAGTGGCTCAACTCCCTTAACCTTTTGTGTTGCTTCGGTCAAATTAGGAATAGGAACCCCCATTGTTGCCCATGCTAGTTGTTCTTTAGCATGTGAATGGAATACTGACTTAATATCTGGATTAGTATCATATATAGCTTCATGCATATTTATTTCTCTAGTAAGATTACCAACTCCGTCCAAAATCTTTCTAGTATGTGGTTCTACAACTAAAATTTGTGCTGGACTAAGATCACCCAAATATGCTTCAGACATCATTGTTGGTGTCATAATTATATATTCTTTATCTTTATCACCATAATCTCCATCTTTATCAGTTACCTTAAATGAGAAATTACCTCCAGCAACATTTGTATCAAAACGATCAAAAATTGTTTTAACTACTTTAGCCATATCTTCACGTTCTAGTTCAAACATCATTCTACCTAAATTACGCATTTCTTTTACCTCTATTATTCAAATTTTTAAATCTCGTTTTATAACCATATTCCTTAAATAAGTAGCAAGTGATTCCAATATAAAAGGGAATTACTAAAATATTAGTTTTGATGAAAATAATGAAAAGTATTATATTGATGAACATCAACAAATCCCAAAAAGAATTACTTCTATTTTCAAAAATTTGCTTCATTATTATCCCTCAGATTTCTTTGTTAAATTTTCATATCTTTGAGATGGAAGTGGTGCCTTACTTATATGTCGATACATTAATACAAACAGTGCCATTAATGCCAAGAATCCGACATAAGCCCACCACTTTCCTTGTGCCATATAGGCAAACATTATTCTTAAATCTGGAGCTTCAATTGAGGACCATGTAATTTCAGATCCTTTAGGAATATTAATTGCTTGTGTCATCTTACCCATCTTTGTAAGAATAGGTGCTAAGAATGTTGCTCCATATAAGAACAAAGGTGTATACAAGAAACTCAATACAATCATTCTTAATAAATTTCCACCAGTCAATAACAATCCACCAACGGCCAAGCAGTAATTAATTACTCCGGCAAATGGTAACGTAGAATTTCCTGGCAATACAATTGCCCAGAACATAAAGAAAATAATATTTATAGTAGCTGTTACCCAAAGTTCGGCACTTTGACCAACGATAGGCCAATCAAGTCCAATATAAAATTCACGGTTCTTGAATTTAGACTTCATGTATTTACTCATAGCTGCACCAAACGGCGTAAGAGCTGATTGAAAATACTTAGCAACAACTGGGAATAAAGCCATAATTGCTAACATATATGTTGCAAAATTCAACACATTAGAAATGGGGGCTCTTGACAAGAGGCCAATTAGAATACCAATAATGAATCCCATTGCCCAAGGTTCTGATAACATTCCTATTTTTTGTTTCAAAGATTTAGCATCAATTCTCTTATTGAAAATTGGAATAAAATCCATAAGTCTATTAACTGGATACATTATGACTGCAGTGAATGTTTCAATATGGGTCACTGTTGTATTTGTGTAACCAAACATATCGGCAATTTGAGATTCCCATAAATCCCCCAGTTTCAATTCGATAATAACCTGAATAGTTGTTAACCCATATGCCCATAAATAAGAGCCTGATACGTAATAAATAATATAAGCTGTTAAAACTTTGCCCCATACATTCCACATATCGGCATTTATTGTTTTAGTCCAATTAAATATCAAAAGGATAAAATTAACACCAATTGTTAAAGCAAAAAATGTAAAAGCTAACGACCAAGCCCAAGAAATAGCGGCAGCTCCCGTCCAACCAACATCAATCGCCGTTAAATGTAATCCAGTGGCCTCACCTAGTCTTTTAGTCATAGGTGTAATCTGATCAACTAAGGCTCCGATAAGAATTGACATTCCAACAAAACCCACTACAAGATCAGCACCAGATTTCACGGCCTTTCTTAACTTCATTTTGAAAAGTAGACCTAAAAGAATAATTAATACCGGTACAAACACCTGAGCACCAGGTGCAAGAATTGCCTGAACTATATCATTCATACCCATTGGTATTTCCCCCTAAACTGAGCTTTATAGCCCAGCTTTCTTTTTGATATTTTCAAAAATTTCTTCTTGTGCATCATCATCAAATGTCAGGTAGGGGTTCATATTATAATGATCTAAATTTAATTCCTCACATTTAGATGTCACTTCATCAGTCTCAACACCAATATATGCGATAATGCTTGAATCTGATTCTAAAATACTCACAGCTTCACCAACTGGATGAACCTCGGTAACAAGATCATTTTCTAAACCAGAATCTTCAATTTGATCATTGAACAATGATGCAGTTGTTTCACTGCTTGCTACGCCACTTCCACAACAAATCAATACTTTTTTCATATTAATATCCTCCAATATGGGTTTAATTCTCTTTATCTAAATAAGTTCTATATAATTCAACAAGTTCAGTTTCAGACCTTGACGTTTCTAATTTATTAATGAAATCATCATTTCTTAATGCATAAATGATATTTTTCAACAATCCAGCTTGTCCTGAACCCTCTTTAATGCCCAAAAAACAAAAATTCGATGTTTCAATTTCTGTGTTGATTGCCATCTGTTTTATCTTTACCGGATTCTCGGTTCTACCAATAAAAATAAATGGAGATTTAACAAATTCAGGGTCAACGTGTGGAACTGCCAAAGTTATTTTTGGAGCTGCCAATCCTGTTGGGAATTCATTTTCACGATTCTTAACCGCTTCTATATATCCAGCATTAGCGTACCCTTTGGAAATCAACTGATTCCCAACATAATCAAAAACATCATTTTCTGTTTTTGCATGTATGTTCAAATTCACTAAATTGTCTTTAACCATATAGCTATAGCCTTTTACCGAAACCAATATTATTACCTCCTGTTTAATAAAGTTCATCTAAGTTCAAAGATGTTCAATTTGTTTACAAATGCATTGTAAGCTCTTTCAATGTTGATGTCAATAACTTTTATTTAATGCGCTTATTTATAGGGCTTCTATAAGATGTAAGAATAATATAACAATTTAACATTATTGAACATGTTTAAACTTTGGGGTATGATAGCCCTATAACGTAGAGCGGGTGATTGTATGATTAGAGAAGAGCGACAAGCAAATATTATTGAAATACTTAACAAACAGGGATATATAAAAACTGAAGAACTTGCAGATATATTAAGTGTCACAGGTATGACTATTAGAAGAGATATATCTGAAATGGAGAAATCTCATCAATTAAAAAGAATACGCGGCGGTGTTGAATCCATCACAGTCAGTAAACGTGAAAAAACAACAAAAGAAAAAGAAGCCCTCAATAGCAACTTAAAACGACAAATTGCTACTAAGATAGGCTCCTTATTAAACGAAGGCCAAAGTATTTTTATTGGTGCTGGTACAACTATTAATATGTTGCTACCAAAATTATTAGGAAAGAATTTACATGTTATAACAAATAACCTCGGAGCATTTACATACCTAATTGATAATAATGAAGACGCAATGCTAACTGGTGGAAAGTTACATAAAATAACTGGTGAATTCTACGGAGAAATAGCCGCCCATTCTTTTGATAATTTAATACTCGATTACTCCATAGGATCAACGAATGGAATCTATAATCAAAATGTGACAACTGCAAATACTGGTGAAGGACATATACAAACAGAAGCTTTCAAACACAGTAAAAAAATCATTATAGTTGCAGATCATACTAAATTTGATGAAAGCGATATGAATACTTTTATCAAGGCTGATGAGGTTGATCGTATAGTGACTGACAATGAAATAAGCGCATCAGTGAAAGAAAAATATTCTAAGTACTTTAAAATTATTTAATTAGGAGTGTTAACAAAATGATATTAACAGTAACAATGAATCCGTCAGTAGATATACTATACAGAATAAAAGAATTCAAATTAGATAACGTTAATAGAACTACTCCAAAAAAGTTTTTAGGTGGTAAAGGAGTTAATGCAGCCAGAGTATCATCCATACTGGGAGAAAAAACATTAGTAACAGGCTTTATTGGTGGCTTTAATGGTAAATATTTTTCTAAGCATTTAAATGATTTATCTCCAACGGAAAGACCAATGAAAAATGAATTTGTTTATTCTGAATTTGAAACAAGAAATTGCATAACAATTATGCACGACACTGAGTTGCAAACTGAGATAAATGAAATGGGATTTACTGTAAATAATTCTGAGATAGAGTCATTATATAAGAAAATTGAACAATCTATTAATTCATATGATATTGATATTATTGTATTGAGTGGTAGCCTGCCAAAGGGTACACCAAATAGTATATATTTTGACCTCATGAAATTTATAAAGAGTTTAAATACATCTATACAAATCATTTTGGATACATCTGATGAAATACTAAAAAGAACTATCGAACTTTGTTCTGAAAATAATATTTATCCAGACGCCGTAAAACCAAATCTTCAAGAATTACAATCTATTTCAAATTTAAAAACGGATAGCATTGATGAATTAATTAACTCAACAGATATTAAAAACATCCCAATAATTCTTGTTTCAAAAGGTTCTAAGGGGTGTTTTGCAAAAATATATGGGAAAAAATTCAGTGCAACCGTTCCAAAAATCATTGCCATTAATCCAACCGGCAGTGGTGATGCCACTGTTGGAGCACTCGCATATGCCTTACAAAACAGCTTGTCTAACAAAGCTTTATTGAAATGTTGTATGACCGCTGGATTATGTAATACTCTAGAAGAAAATATTGGCTATATTTCAAAAGAAACATACAACCAATATTATTCTAAAATACTAATTAAAAATCTATAATAAAAAGAAGTGTCTAAACTACGTTGCTGTAGTTTAGACACTTCTCTTATTTTCATATCAATCCAAAAACTTATTGGCTTTCAAAATAGCTGCCGAAATAGCGGGAGCAATAATAATCGCCGCAATCATTTCTGGAACTCCATTCGTACCAACAATTATAAGCAACAACTTATTGAGCAAATCAGTCTGAGTCGTGTAGGCCTGCGATAAAGCACTGGCATACATTATTCGCATCAATCCCAATACCAAGATAGTATTAGTCAATGAACCAAATGCTGATGCGATTCCCATTGCCACAACTCTTTTTTTGAAACGATTTTTTAAGGCTAAATATAAATATCCAGCAACCAATCCGACAACGATCCGTGGTAAAACAGCGACGAACGGGTTGGTAAACACAGTAGTATCAATAATAGATGTGGGACTAGTAAAGGCACGCACCATAGTTCCTAGTCCCCAAACAAGACCAACAATGGCCCCATCTTTAGGACCAAGTACGATAGCAGCAACAATCACAGTGATATGAATTATTGTTATATTAATAAATCCTGTGGGAATGAATCCCAAAAAAGGCACTAATGACTGAACAAAAATGATCGCCATTAAAATACCCAAAATAGCGATGCGATAAGCTTTTCGTTTTTGCATTAGCTATATTCTCCTCAAATTATTACTTCAATTCTATATTATTATACAAAACTATTCAAAATTTACTAATTACGATTGCGGATTCGACTTAATGACACTGGTGTAATCCCCAAAAATGATGCCACGAAATGTAACGGAACACGTTTTAAAACGATGGGATCATTACTGAGTAATTCTTGATAACGCTGTTCTGGAGAATGCTGAATTTGTGAGAAAAAAATATTGCGATATTCAATGAACCTCTCACAAATGAACCTAGTTATAGATGACTCTATTTCTGGATACTTCACTTTAATCGCATCAAAGTCCTTTTTACTTAGTTTTAAAACCTCAGTGTCTTCAATAGCTTCAATTGAAAATCCACTCGGTTGCCCCAAGTAGAAGCTTTCAAAGGAGGAAACCATTTGATTTTCAAAGAAGAATTGCAACGTAATATCTTTACCGTCATCGTTATGCCACAATCGTAACGCACCGTTGGTAATAATATATATTTCTGTGGCTGTATCTTCTTCGTCCAACAATGTACTTCCTTTTTGAAACTTTTCAGAAATAAATAATGAATGAAGTTCTCCCCAATGTTCTTCAATTTCAGGAAATTTATTTTTTAAATACTCCGACAAATTTTTTTGCATAAAATATCCACTTTCTTACTGTAAATTAACAATTGTTAAGGCGCACTATTAATACTTCTCATAGAATAAGAATCATCAATAAATGCGAGGTATTAATTATGAAAACTATTATTATTTTTGACCATCCATACACAGCAACTGCTTCTGAAAATGTACCACACAATCGTTCTTTCTTGGCAGCATTATTAAAATCTACTATGCAACAACTGAAATCAGAGAATAATGAAATTGATCTCATCGATTTACATGCTGACCATTTCAATCCCGTAATGTCAGCAACTGACCTATCTAATTGGAGACGCGGAAAAGCCATCAGTGAACAAGTTGCTAATTACCAAGATAGACTTCTTGATGCCGATAGGATCATTTTCATGTTTCCTATTTGGTGGGAAGTTATGCCTGCTATGACAAAGGGTTTCCTTGATAAGGTATACGCAAAAAATATCTTGTATCAAGCTGACTCGATGAAAACTGAGTTGAAAAATCCAAAAATAGAAGTCATAACGACCATGAGCACACCAAGTTTCGTATACAAATGTCTTATTGGCTCTCCTTTATCCAAGATGCTTTTTCGTGGAACGTTCCTCAAAACTAGACTATTTAATTTCAAGTGGAAGAATTTTTCCGGTGTAGAAAAAAAGCCCTTAGCCAAACGTGAACAACTACTACGTGACTTCAGACTTTAATTATTATTCACCTTCTGCAGCATCTACAGCTTTTATAACGGCGTTACGGAAACCATATTCTTCTAATGCCGCAACTCCTTTAATAGTAGAACCACCTGGTGATGTTACTTCATCTTTTAATGCAGACGGATTAAGATCAGATTGTAGTGCCAACTTACTTGATCCTAAAGCCATACCAATTGCAGCATCGTAAGCAAGTTTTCTATTCAATCCATGTTTAACGCCCGCGTCACTCAAAGCTTCAATGAATAAATCTAAGAATGCAGGGCTACAACCAGCGACTGTACCAAGAATTCCAAGTTGTGTTTCTGGTACTTCAACTAGTTGACCGGTGTATCCCATAATAGAGATCACTTGTTTCTTTTCCTGTTCGGTAAACTTTTCAGAGTAAGTAATTCCTGTAAATCCTGCACCAACTTTAACAGGTGTATTAGGGATTGCATGAGCAACTTTTGCGTCTGGTAAAGATTGTCTTAACTTAGCCACAGTCGCATTACCAGTGAAGGCAATTATCAACTTATCTTTACTGATGGACTTCAATTCCAAAAGCACACTATCAAGTGCATTAGCACCAACACCAATAAATATTGGATTAACATCTTCCAATTGCTTTATCTTTTGGACCAATTTGAATCCTAAATGTTCCTGCAAAGCCTTTGTTCGATTTGACTTGCCACCTTTAACAACTATTTCTTTGGCATCATAACCATTTTTGATCAATCCAGTGATTACAGCACCACCAATACTACCTGCACCAATAAATCCAATCATATTAATACCTCTTTCCAGTATTCATTACTTCTATTCTATCTAAATTTTAATTTAATTGAAATATAGAACTATTCATACATTACTTGCAACTATCCTGTTTCACTTAAATACCTGATAGTATAATCCTTTTCCAAAGGTTCACACTAGTGTATTCTAAGTACACTAGGGAGGATTAAATTATGAAAAACTATCACTCAAGAGCTGAGCTTAAAAGAGAAGTTAAAAACTTACTCAAGCGCAGATGGACAACTGGTGTACTACTGTACCTGATTCCACTACTTATAACTGGTATGGGTAATACAGCAAATAATCATAATCCAAATACTAAATTTGTATATGGATCCACTGATTTTTATGTAAATTTCACAATGTTATTTAGAGTTCTTGCTATTACAGGAATAATTACCTTTATACTTGGTGTTATTTTTTCACTAATATCCATTTCGGCAACATTTAGAGGATTAGACTGGGTAAATGATCCTGAACTAGATGTTCAACCACTAAAGAGTAACTTCACTTACTTCAGAAGCCCAGACTGGTGGAAGTTGATGCTTACTTACCTATTAGTAAACGTCTTCACTTTTCTTTGGTCACTACTTTTGATAGTTCCCGGCATCATCAAGATGTTTTCTTATTCACAAACTTACTTTATCTATAAAGACCTAAATGACCGTAACCTTGCGGATGATTATTCATTAACAGACTATATAACTAAGAGTAAAGAATTAATGAGTGGTAACAAATGGCGCTACTTTGTACTTCAACTTAGCTTCTTAGGATGGTTCATTTTGGGTGGAGTGACTGTAATTGGTATGCTTTGGGTATTCCCATATTACAAACTTACAATGGCTAATTTCTATAAGGACTTAGCTGAACAAAATAAAGATATTTTAGGATACTAGAGTACACAGAGTGTGAAAAAGCACGTTCAGTTTTCGAGTATAATCGCAAATAAGAGCTTGTGACAAAACTCCATAAAAAATAAGACCAGAACTTGGAAATCCGAAGATTTCCTGTTCTGGTCCTTTTGTTTTTTAAAGAAAAAGCCATTCTTTTGGCTAGTTTTCCCATATTCATTGCCATTAAGGCTAATCCCATTTGGCTTTTGACTTTATCAGTTCCACGAACCGTGAACCTGGTAAAATGCAAATAAGCCTTAAGGTGTCCAAAAACCGGTTCTACATCGATTTTTCGTTGGGCATATATTTTTGCCCCAACTTTACCATAAAGCTTCTCTCGTTCATGTGCTTTGAAATATTCCCATTCAGAATTAATATAAATATATCTGACACCTCCACTTTTATTAAATGCCGCATCAATTATTTCTTGATTCTCATCTTTTGATTCGGCTTTATAACAACGAAACTGTCTTTTAAATTTATATTTATCGGTTCTAATAGTAACTCTTAGAAAGTTGAATCTAACACCGTTGGGATCAATGTAATAATCATCGATATCATGGTAGTCCCAGTTTAGAACTTTCTTTTCATCTGATTTCCATTTACGACTATTTTCCTTGAGCATCGTACCGTAAGGAATCAAGGAAGTTTGGTCTAGTAATTCATCTTCAATATATCTGTAGTTAGATTCTGAACCATATCCTGCATCAGCCACTATGAAACGTCCTAAAACTCGGTGGGTCTCCAGAGTTTTGAGGAATGGAATCAAGGTACGAGTATCGGTTGGATTCCAGAACAGATCATAATCCAAGGTAAATTGATTACTAGTGGCAATCTGTAGGTTATATCCAGGTTTCAGTTGTCCGTTTTGCATTGGGTCTTCTTTGACTCGCATGAATGTAGCATCATGGTCAGTTTTTGAAAAGCTATTACGTTCACCAAAAATCTTCATATCTTCTGAATATTTATCATGCTTCTCACTGATATGTTTTGTCTTGTTTAACTTGGATTTCATTATTCTCCGCACCCGCTTCGCAGAGTTAGGAGAGATTTTCTTGGTTTCTTCTACTTTTAAATCCAATTGTTCAATTCGTTCTTCTAACTTAGCAATAGTCAAATCTAAATTATCATAGTCCATGGGTAATGATTCTGAAAAGGCAGTGGTTTCAACTTCTTTTATTTCATTTAGAATGACTTCAGCTTTTTCGCGGTTTAAATCATCATAATGAATGATTTTCTTCTTCCAGACAAACGAATATTTATTGGCATTCGCCAAAATCTTGGTCCCATCAATAAATACACAATCGTCAATCAAGTTATGTTCAACTAAAAAGCTACGCATAGATTCAAAACTTGATTGAATCATCTCCATAGCTTCGTCGGAAACTATAAAGCGTGCAATTGTGCGATATGAAGGAACGTGTTCTTGAGTCAACCAACGTGCATAGATATTCTCGCGAGCTTCTCGCTCAATTTGGCGACAAGTGTAGCGACCTCTAAGATATGAAAATAGTACTAATTTTAGGACGGCCCGCAAATCATATTCACGCGGACGTCCTGTCTCATAACTATCGTGAAACTCAATAGATTCCACTAATTCATTGATATAATACGCTTCGTGATCTTTCTCTGGAATAAATTCGATTGCCATATTTAAACTTGTCTGATTTATGTTATAATTATTGAACATAATTTGGAACATCCTTTCGAGGGTGATTTCGTGGAGTATCGGTGTTCGGACCGGTGCTCTTTTTTTATTATTCTTTTATTATACAAGAAGAGCCTTCATACGGAAACCGAACGTTTCTGTATGAAGGCTCTTTTAATGTAGAGTTATGTCACAAGCTCTTATTTTGATTAAACGGAGAAAATTGTGCTTTTTCACACGTTTCCACCGCAAGTTTGAGTAGAAAAAGAGTTACGTCACAACTCCCTTTTTAAAATCAAACAAAGAAAATTGCGTTATGTAACACGTTTTAACTATGTTCCAACATCGAATAGATATTTGCATCATGGAACTTACCATCAGAATAAATATGTTCTTTCAAAGTACCATCTAAGTGGAATCCATTTCGAATTGCCACATTGTTACTAGATGTGTTTTCTACTTCTGCCAGTAAAGCGATTTTGTGCATGTCTAACTCTTCAAAGCCAATCTTAATTGCAGCCTTCACTACACGTGTCATAACACCGTTATGTTGATAACCTTTGCCCAACCAATATCCAATGGAACAATGACGATCAGCATGATCAAAGTCGTGAAAGTCAAACATCCCTGCGACTTTACCATCAACCAAAATAGTCACTGGCCAAAGAGCTTTTTTAGTTATTTGTTTCTGGCAATATTCCAAAAACCTATGCTCATTTGCGACAGTCTTAGTATCTTGTGCCCATGGCATATATTTTTCTAGCTGCTGTCTATTCTCATCAACTAAGGCAAATAAATCAGAGTCATCATCTGGCTTAACAATTCTTAATTTGATGTGCTCATCAACTACCCAATCAACTTTCCCACTCACAGAATCACCTCATTATACTATTTAGTATAATGGTATACCACATCTCGTAAAAGTTGTACAACTGGCTTATTAGCTTTGTTATTGTAATAATCTGAGAACCTTTTATCAGTTATATACATATCGACCAATCCACGATGTGTACTAGCACTATAATTGGGCAAACTATAACTCAACCACTTCTTATGATCTTCATATACCAATTTTGCATAAACAGAATCTAAATCAGATTCATCAACTTTCAAAAGATTAACAAACATATCCTCTTCAATTTTTTTCATCTTCTTAATATCCACTTGCCTTAATCCTGCAAATTTATGATTTGATTCATCTACCACATCGTCACCATATTTGTCCCGTATTTCTTTTCCAAACTCAGATTCATTCTCTTTTATTTTAATATTTTTAAAAGCTTCAAACTTATCATTATCAGTCATTGTTATTTTCTCCTGTTTTGCCTTAATAGTTGCATTCACTGTATTGAGGAGTTCATCAAGATTCCTTTGTTTAAGTACCAATAACTCTTGTTGTTCTTTCAAAGCTGTCAATTCTGAATAATCGTCATCATTCATCAATTGTTTTATTTTTGATAGTGAAAACTCCAAAGCTCTGTAGAAGAGTATTTGTTGCAGTCGATCTATCTGCTTTTCTCCATAAATCCTGTAATTATTTTTACTATTATATTTAGGTTTCAACAAATCGATTTGGTCATAATAACGTAATGTACGCGTACTTACACCCGCCAAATCAGCAAGTTGCTTGATTGTATACTCCATCTCTTCACCCCCAACAAAAAGAAGTTTACTGTATAACGTAACGTAAAGGTCAACAAAATTTTCAAATCAATATCACTTTTTTTACTTAACTGTTAATATTAAAGTTAAATAATATAAAAAAAGCTAGGTGAGTGAATTATGAACGAATTTATTCAGGTATTAACCATTGCAGGCTCTGACTCAGACGGTAGCGCCGGAGCTCAAGCAGATCTAAAAACTTTTATGGCACGTGGTGTTTACGGAATGTCTGTCTTAACTGCAGCAGTTGCAGGTAACTCATACGGTATTCATGATAGTATCAATATGCCATCAAGTTTTATCAAAAGCCAGATCAAGGATATCAAAGACGACTTTAATGTTTCTGCATTTAAGACTGGTATGCTTTCTGATTCCGAAATTATTCGTACTGTTGCCGAAGAGATCAAAGACAAACCATTTGGTACTTTTGTATTAGATCCAGTTATTATTACAAAACATGGAGCAATGTTGCTTGAAAGTGAAGCTTATCAAACATTGATCGATGAACTATTCCCACTAGCAGACCTAATAACTCCTAACTTCTATGAAGCTAAGAAATTATCTGGTCTAGAATTAAATAATCATGAAGAAATTGTTGAAGCAGCACATAAATTAAGAGATCTTGGACCTAAGAATATCATGATCAAAGGTGAACATGCCGACGAATCAATGGATTCTGTTGAAGACTTCGTTCTACTAGAAGACGGCCAATCATTTTGGATCTCTGAACCATATGTTAAAACTGAGCATGTTAACGGAACTGGCGACACTTTATCATCAAGTATCGTTGCCGAAATTGCTAAGGGTGAATCTATGGAAAATGCCATTAGAATTTCTAAGACATTTACATATCATGCTATTAAAAATGAAATTGCAGTTGGACATAAATATGGACCTATCAACCATTTCATCAAAGATGATGTAAAATAGTACCTGTAGTGTCAAACGAATCGGAGGGTTAAATTTATGGTAAGAATCACAAAAATTTCTGCCGGAACAATATTATTGATTCTATCAATTATTTTAATGATAAAATCTGGCTTTGAAAATTTTATCGCGGCATTGGTTGGAACTGGTGCAATTGGTGGAGCAGCGGGAATTTTATTAGCTATCACTTACATTATTGCAGCAGCCGTTTATATCTTGACGAACAGATCTTACAGCGTCGTTCCTGATGTTGTCAGCTTCGTTATTTTGATTTTGGGTGGACTAATGGGATTATTTAACTCCAGTCTTCCTGGTACCAAGTTCTTAGTTATTTGGTCTTGGATCGGAATCGTTATCGGTGCTATTGTCTTAATAATCAGCATTGCCGATTTGATCTTGCACCCTGCTACTGAAGAGGATGAAGAACCACTTGATGATAATTATGATCAACCAAATAATTATCAACAAAACCAAAACAATCAATATCCTCAACAAAACTATTATCAACAACCTATGCAATATCAAGATCCTAATCAAAATCAATTCGGACAAAGTCCTTATCAACAACCAAATCCTCAGTTTAATCAGGGTCAAAATGGATACCAAGGACAAAATCCTCAATTCAATCAAAATCAGGGTAGCTACCAAAATAACCAATATAATAATCAAAATAGACAGCCTAATCAATATCCCCAAAATAATTTCAACCCTCAATTTAATCAACAAAACCAACCTAATAGACAATTTGGTTCTTCGCAACAAAGTCAACAGACAAATTATCCAGTTCCAACAAACAATGGACAATTCAATAGAAATAACCAAATTAATAACAATCAAATGAACCATAATAACCAACCAAATCGACCTAATCAATTTGGTAACATGAATCAAAATAACCAAATGGGTCAACAAACAATGAATAGACAATTTGGTCAACAGCAACAAGGTTTCAACCCGCAACAAAACCCAAATCAGCCTAATCAAGCACCCACAAATGGCCCTTATGGTTTTAAGAATTTTGATCCAACTAAGAGTCGTAGTCACAAATAAATTTAAGCACAAAATCATTTTTTTGATTTTGTGTTTTTTTTCAAAATTAGGTGCTTATTGTTGATTATTTCACTAAGTAATCATATGATAAACGTGTATATTTAGGGATTACAAATATTGTTCATAAGGAGGCTATTTACCATGCTTGATATTGGTTTAAGTATCGTCTCTTTGGCTCGTTTTCAGTTTGCTATGACAACCGTTTTCCACTTTTTCTTTGTCCCGTTTTCTATTGGGATGGCGGTTTTAGTTGCAACTATGGAAACTCTCTATGCAGTCAAAAAAGACAAGGTATATCTTGATATGGCGAAATTCTGGGGGAAGATATTTCTTTTGAGTTTTGCTGTTGGTATTGTTACAGGTATTATTCAAGAATTCCAGTTTGGTATGAACTGGTCTGAATACTCACGTTTCATGGGTGATGTATTCGGTGCACCATTGGCTATTGAAGCCTTATTAGCATTCTTCATCGAATCTGTTTTTATTGGGATTTGGATGTTTACTTGGGATAGATTCAAACCAGGCCTACATGCACTCATGATTTGGATGACTGCTATTGGTACTATGTTATCTGCTATTTGGATCCTAGCTGCTAACAGTTTCATGCAACATCCCACAGGATTCAAAATCAACAACACAACTGGACGTATTCAATTAACCGACTTTGGTGCTGTGATTACTAATCCTCAATTGTGGAGAGTCTTTCCACACGTTATTCTAGCAGCTATTATGACTGCTGGATGTGTTATTGCTGGTATGAGTGCTTGGGGACTATTGCGTAAGAAGAAAGATGAGAACCATTTCTTCAAAGTCTCACTACGTTTTGGTCTTTGGGTAAGTTTAATTTTTGCTATTTTATCCGCTGGTGCCGGAGATCTTCAGACTCAACAGATCATCAAAGATCAACCTATGAAGTTCGCTGCTACTGAAGGTATTTATAAAGATACTAAAGACCCTGCTCCATGGACTGTAGTTGAAGCTATTGATGCTAAGAATCACACAGCATCTAGCCAAGTCGAGATACCCAAGGTATTGAGTATTCTTGCATATCACAGATTAAGCGGTTCTGTAAAAGGTATGAATTCTATCAATAAAGAACTACATGCTAAGTATGACAAGAAATTTGGAAAAGATATGAACTACTACACTCCACCTAAGACTTTATTCTGGAGCTTTAGAGTCATGACTGGTATCGACCTTTTGGTAATGTTAATTGCCTTTTTGGGAGTTATCTGGTCACGCAAAAAGAAAGATACTATCGAGAACAAGAAGTGGTTCATGGTTATCGTCGGATTAGCCATCTGGGTTCCATTTATTGGTAATTCAGCTGGTTGGTTCATTACAGAATTTGGACGTTACCCTTGGATTGTTTATGGACTGTTCACTATTGCTGATGCTGTTTCTCCAACCTCAACTGTTGGTACATTATTGTTCAGTAATATCGTTTACTTCTTATTATTCACACTACTTGGTGGCGTTATGATCTGGTATAGCAGACAAACACTCCATCACGGACCTTATTACGAAATGGAAGATTCAAAACAAAATGTTGATCCATTTGCAAAGGAGGCCTTTGTAAAATGACACTCGCTAATTTATGGTTTATATTAATCGGTTTATTATTTTCAATATTCCTATTTTTAGAAGGATTCGATTTTGGTGTAGGAATGTCGACACGCTTTTTGGCAAAGGACTTTGATGAACGACTCGCACTAATGACTTCGATCGGACCTCACTGGGACGGTAATGAAACATGGCTAGTTACAGCCGGTGGTGCAATGTTTGCCTCATTACCACTAATGTATGCTTCATTATTCTCAGGCTATTACATTGTCTTGTTACTAGTCTTAGTTGGTTTAATTCTTCGTGGTGTTTCGTTTGAATTCGTTAAACACGCTGAAACAAGAACTGGTAAAAATATTTGGATGTGGACTTTCTTTGTAGGAAGTTTCATGGCACCATTCTTACTATGCCTAATGCTTTTAAGTATGGTTCAAGGTATCCCCATGAATGCAAACGGTGATGCCTTTCCAAAATTCTTCGACGTTGTTAATTTATTATCAGTTGTCGGAGGTGTTGCTGGTACACTTTTATCCTTAGTTCATGGCTTGAATTTCATCAGATTAAGAGTAGAAGGACCACTACGTGATCGTGCTCGCAAGCTCAATCAAATTCTTTATCCAATCCTTTTCTTAGGTGAAGTAGTCTTTGCAGTACTTGTATTCTTCCAAACAGACTTCTTTACTAAAAGATTCGGTTCATCATTATTTATTACAGTATTAATCGTTCTCTTCTCACTTCTCGGCTACTACGGAGTGTTAAAGGACAAGGAAGGCTTTAGCTTTGCTGGTAGTGGATTATCACTCAGTATGGTTATCGTTCTTTTGTTCAATGGATTATTCCCACGTGTTATGATCGCTACAAATCCTGCACACAGTATTTTAATTAAAAATGCTGCTAACTCGCACTATACATTGACGATTATGACGATTGTTGCTGCTATCTTGATACCAATTGTAGCTATATACTTCATTTGGTCATACACACTCTTTACTAAGAGAATTAATCCAAGGGAACATACGGTGAAATATTAAATGATCGATAAGCGTTTATTAAGCTTACCGGGAACAAAGAGGCTCTTCATAATGCTTGCAGGACTAACGTTCTTGCAAGCATTTGCTATATTATTCCAAGGTAAGTATTTAGCAGAAGCACTAGTAAATTCGTGGGAACAAAAATCGCTCCAAACTATTATTCTACCAATGTCTTTATTTGCAGTAGCCTTTTTATTAAGACATTGTTTTAACTGGATAAATAATAAAGTAGTTGAAAATTATGCCGAAAATACCTCAGAAGAAATACGTTCTAAATTACTTGATAAAGTCTACACATCAGGACCATCAATGATTTCTGAAGAAGGTACCGGTAATTTAGTAACTGCATCTCTTGATGGAATTGACTTAATCGAGAACTATTTCAAACTCATCTTTACAAAACTGATGAACATGTCTATTATTCCACCAGTTTTACTGATATATATTTACACACAAAACTTAGCCTCTGGAATAACTCTTACAGTTATCGTTCCATTGGTGATCCTTTTTATGATTATTCTCGGTCTGGCAGCACAAGCTAAGGCAGACTCTCAATATCATCAATATACGATTCTATCGAATCACTTCTTAGACGCTTTGCGTGGATTACCCACTCTAAAAATGTTGGGACTAAGTAAACGTTATGCTAAGAACATTTATACCGTCAGTGACGAGTATCGTCGCCGTACGATGAATACACTACGTATTGCCATTCTATCGACATTCGCACTGGATTGGCTTACAACGCTTGGCATAGCCATATTAGCTGTATTTTTAGGCCTAGGACTAATAAACAACAGCTTCCCACTATTCCCCGCACTAGTAACCTTGATTTTAGCGCCAGAATACTTCTTACCTTTGCGTGACTTTTCAAGTGATTATCACGCCACACTGAATGGTAAGAATGCACTTAATTCTATTTTTGATATTTTAAATTACAAAGATACCGATACCGAGGATGGTCTGGAATCTCTTGAATGGAATGAGAAGTCAGAGGTTGACATAAAGAACCTTGTCTTCAACTATTCAAGAGACCAAAGTAACATTGATTCTAGTCTTGATATCGATCATCTGAAATTATCTGGATATAAAAATATTGGTGTAATTGGTAAATCTGGTTCTGGTAAAACTACTTTGATCCGTGCACTTGGGGGCTTTTTGACACCAGATAGTGGCGTTATAACGATAAATGATAAATCAATCGAACATTTTAAACAAAGATCTTGGCAAAACGAATTAACATTTTTACCACAGTCACCATATCTTTTCGCTACCACTATCGCTGAAAATATCGCATTTTATAAACCAGACGCTACAAAAGAAGAGATACAAGCTGCGGCTAAAAAAGCCGGATTGACTGAGTTTATTGACACCCTATCACTCGGTTATCAAACGATAATTGGTGAAGGCGGACGTGGTATCTCTGGTGGACAACAACAAAGAATCATGTTGGCTCGTGCCTTTCTTGCAAAGGATCGACACGTTCTTATTTTTGATGAACCTACTGCACATTTGGACATTGAAACCGAATATGCACTAAAAAAGCCGATGGAAGAATTATTCAAAAATCACTTAGTGATCTTTGCTACTCATCGTCTACACTGGATTCAAGAAATGGATTATGTCATCGTTATGAGTAATGGCCAGATTGCTGAACAAGGTACTCCTGAAGACCTTTCTAAGCATAACGGTGCTTACAGTAAATTGATTTCTAATATGCGAGGTGATCAAAATGAACTTCTTTAAAACTTTTAAAGGTGACACATGGGTCAAACCGTATATTAAGCAATACAAGGGATTGTTGATTACCGTTTTACTATTAGGCTTGGTAACTTCCATTTGTGCTTCAGCACTGATGTTTACCTCAGGATATACGATCGATAAGGCCGCAACACATCCTGTTAATATCCTATTGATTTACGTACCTATTCTACTAACACGTGCCTTTGGTATTGGACGCCCAACGTTCAAATATATTGAGAGATTAAAAAGTCACAATTGGGTCTTACGTGTTACTTCTAATCTAAGAACTAGACTCTATACCACCCTAGAAAGTGATGCTGCATTTTTGAATGAACATCATAAAACTGGTGATATTATGGGATTATTGTCAGAAGACATCAGTCATCTACAAAATCTCTATTTAAGAACTGTCTTCCCAACCGTTATTTCCTATCTATTAACTATCATTGGATCACTAGTTCTAGGAATCTACAATCCGGCTTTTGGATTCTTTGTTTTCCTACTACTAGCAATTGAAGTTTTGATTGTCCCTTTAGTCTCTGTTTCCATTGAAAGTGCTAGAAGAGTACGTCAGAAACAAATAAAGGCTAATTTATATACTAATTTGACTGATAATATCTTAGGAGCTGATGATTGGATTATTTCCGGTCGTCAAAAAGACTTCAAGAATTTATCTTCATCCAATATTTCTGAACTGAATAATTCTAAAGATAAATCAAAATCCTTTAGAAGAAATCGTGATTTATTTTTACAATTGATCTTTGTTGGAATTGCCATTTGTTTCATCATTTTTACAAATCTGACAATGACAGATGGACAGGAACAAGCCAACTTTGTTTCAGCCGTTGTTCTTTGTTTATTCCCACTATCTGAAACTTTCATCCCGGTTAGTCAAGGATACGAAGAATGGCCCGAATATCGTGACTCAATCATTAGACTAAATTCACTCAAGCCAGTTGAGTCCAACCTTCCAAAACAAGCACAACTTGATCCAAAGAAGTTCGAAAAAATCGATATTGAAAACATCGACTTTGAATATGACGCAGATTCACCTGTTTTAATTAAAAATTTCTCCCAAACCATACAAAAGGGTCAAAAAATTGCCTTGTTAGGACCTAGTGGGATTGGTAAAACAACTATCTTGCAGCTTATATTAGGTGACTTGATCCCTCAAAGTGGTTCGATAAAAGTAAATGAAAAAAACGTTCAAGAACTTCAAGAACATCGGGAACAAATATTCTCGGTATTAAATCAAAAGCCGTTCCTATTCAACACTAGTGTCATGAATAATGTTCGACTTGGTAATGAAAGTAAGTCTGACTCTGAAGTAAAAGCGGCTCTTGAAAAAGTTGGCTTGAAGGATCTAATTGAAACATTACCAGATAAATACAATACACTTGTAGGCGAAAACGGCTCTAACTTTTCTGGTGGTGAACAGGAACGTTTGGCCCTAGCAAGAATCCTTCTACAAGATGCACCAGTAGTATTATTAGACGAACCAACTGTTGGATTAGATCCTATTACAGAAAATGACTTGCTGAAGACATTTTTCACTGTTTTAGCAGATAAGACAATAATTTGGGTAACTCATCATTTACAAGGTATCAATTATGTTGACCATGTAATATTTATGAATTCCAAAGAGATTGAGATGCAAGGCTCCCCAACTGATTTATACAAAACCAATAAGCATTTTAGAGAGTTGTATAAAATGGACCAGGGTTTTAAGTGAGAGAGCGTGACAAAACACAATTTTCTCCATAGAATTTAAGAAGTAGCTGTGGCATAACTCGTTTTCTAGCGAAAACGCGTGACAGAACACAATTTTCTCCCTATAAACCCTAAAAGACCGATATTTACTTACGTAAATACCGGCCCTTTAGGGTTTATAAACGAAAACTGAACGTGTTCTGTCACGCTCTTAAACTATTTAATACGTCTCAATAATTTATTAACAACTTTTTTCAAAACAATCTTATTTGTATTATTTGGTAATCTGTTGATCCTTTTTAAGGCGTGTTGATTATAAGTTCTAGCAATATCTTTGGCACTATCAAGATAGCCTTCATTTTCAATGATATCTGCTGCCTTTTTAATATCCGAGTCACTCAAATCAGACTCTGATAAGATATTGATCAATCGTTCATTCTTATCTTGTAGTCCAAGAATATATGGCAAAGTGTAGACACCATTCTTTAGGTCTTCCAAGTTAGGTTTACCAGTTACTCGACTGTCACTAAAGTCTAGAATATCATCAATAATTTGAAAAGACATACCAATATCATGTCCAATATTTCTAGATAGACTCGTTAATTTCTCATCCGCACCACTGACAATAGCACCCATTTCAGTACTTAAGCTGAACAATTCTGCTGTTTTGCCAGAAACTTCGCGAATATACATTTTTGCTGTTGCATCAACATTATAATTGATCAACATTTGATCCAATTCCCCAATTAAGATCTTTTTCATGCTTAAAGAGTTCAATAAAATATCACTTTTCTTCACTGAATATCTAGAGATCATCTCAAAGTATAATGTGAACAAGTAATCTCCAGCATATATAGCGTTACGCTTTCCGTAACGGGTATGAATTGTAGTCTTACCGCGACGTAGCGGTGAATCATCAATGACATCATCATGAATCAACGTTGCAACGTGTAACAACTCTACTGAAGCGGCTAGTGGTATTAGTACCTCATCTGGTTTTCTATCAGGTCCAAAAGAACTGAACAATAGAAAAAATGCCGGTCTAAGCATTTTCCCACCAGATGTTAAATCAATTATCATTTGACTTATTTGCCTATTTCTAATCTTAACGCTGCTATGAATAAAGGCAGTCGTCTGATCTAACTTACTATCGACTTGCGGATAGTCTTTCCAAATTGAATGCGCCATGAAATCCCTCTCACCCTATTACTTGTAGTATTGCTTAAACTAATTCTATAATATAGTTTATCAAATCCAAAGGAATGATTTTGTGAAACCGTCTGTATTTTTCGAATTAGTTGAAATTAAAGCAAAAACTGCCAGTGTTTTCCCATTTCTAATGGGAACATTGTACTCATACTATCACTGGCAGTCCATTAATGCTCTTGATTTAATTTTATTCTTCATCGCCATGTTTTTATTTAACATGGCTGTTGATATCAATGATAATTATTGGGACTACAAAAACGCTACTGGAGCAGAGAGTTTTCGTAGGAATACCAACGTTATCGGTGTTAATCATTTGAACATCCATCTAATAGGCTGGATTGATTTTACCTTCACAGTTGTTGCCGCACTTATTGGCATTTTTATCGTATACCGTACAGGTTTACCGTTATTATTCATGGGAATATTCTCATTTGCTGTAGGCTTTTTATATGCCGGTGGACCACACCCTATTAATCGTGGTCCATTAGGAGAATTCTTCTCAGGTTTCACAATGGGGTTCGTAATTTACCTAATTTCAATTTACATCAACGTCTTTGATTCACCTGCAGTGATTTTGGACTTTAAGTTTTACGGTGATGCACTACTCTCTTCACTACTGACCGTATTCTCAATTTCCAATCTTCTTCTAGCCAATAATATTGCTGACGAAGAGGAGGACAAAACACTAGGTCGTAAGACACTCGTCTATTACCTAACCAAGGACAATTCGATTTTTATATTAAAATCCCTATACGTCCTAGGATTCTTAGCCCTCACTTGTTCAGTAATAATTGGCCTATTACCAAAAATGATGCTATTAACATTCTTAATAGCACCAATCGTATATAAAAATACCAAATCATTTTGTGATAATCCTATTAAAAAAGAGACATTTCCCTTTATCATAAAAAATCTCTTGATGATCACATTGACCGAGGTAGTAACTTTCTTAATCGGAGTTTTGACCAACTTCTAAAGAGTCAGTAACTGCGCAAACTTATAAGTATCTTGAGCAATCATTAATTCTTCATCTGTAGGCACTGTATATGCAGCAATCTTGGAATCATCTGTAGTGATACGGACTTCTTTTCCACGTAATTTGTTGTTATCAGCGTCTATTTTTATGCCTAAATAACTGAAAGCTTCAAGTATGTCGCCACGAACTTCAGGAGAATTCTCACCAACACCGGCGGTAAATGCTAATACATCCACTCCACCCATTTCAGCGATATAAGATCCTACGTACTTAATGATACGATTACGGAAAATATCCAACGCCAATTTAGCACGCTTGTTGGTATCTTCAACAGCCTCAATGTCACGCATATCTGCAGAAACACCGGAAATACCGAGTAAACCAGATTTGTGATTCAAAATATCGATCATGTCATCAATATCAGTCAATCCTAACTTCTTCATCAGATAAGGTAAGATAGAAACATCAATATCACCACTTCTAGTACTCATTGTTATCCCAGATAGCGGTGTGAATCCCATTGAAATATCAACGGCCTTGCCATTTTTAATAGCACTTATCGAAGCTCCGCTACCTAGATGCATAACGATAACGTTCTTATCTTCAATACCACCATCGACTAGTTCATTCAAACGTTGTGCAATGTAGCGATGACTCGTTCCATGTGCACCATAACGGCGTGCTTTAAATTGCTTATAGTCGTCCAAATCAACACTATATAAATAATTTACTGCTGGTATGTCAGTGAAAAATGATGTATCAAAAACTGCTACTTCAATTGCTCTAGGAACTAATTTCTTAAAAACATTAATATAATATGCTTCTATTTTGTTATGTAATGGTGCATATTCTGATAATTGAAGAATTTTATCCAAGTTTTCTTCTGTAACAATCTCTGAATTCTTGAATTCCTCACCACCAGCTACAACACGATGTCCAAAGGCCGCGATGTCTTCAAACCTTTCAATAATGTGTCTTTCTTTAAGAGCATCAAGAACTGATAAAACGGCGATATCATTGGACTCAATGGCTTCTTCGTGCTCAATTTTTTCACCATTATATTTGAGTTTAAATATCGACTTAGGTGATCCCAAACGATCGATCATACCAGAAGCAATTGTCTTTTTTTCGGGCATCTCAAACAGTTTCCATTTCAAAGTTGAGCTCCCCGCATTTATGGCCATTATCTTCATATGTAAAACTCCCTTATTTTTGATATTCACATTTAACTCAAGTGGTTGTCAAACCGCTTCACAACAACTTTACACCACTTTAAAAAAATGCTACTCTGTAGTAACTATTATAAGACTTTTGTTGGGGGAATTCATTCGTGAAATTTTTAGATATGCTACGTAAATTAGATAATGAGCCGGAAAAAAGTTCTACAAGTACTGACAGCGCTTCCACTCAGGCGCCAAAAGACAATTCGGATAGTACCGAAAAAGTCGAAGAAAATAATTTAAATAATGAAGTTGCTGAACAAAAAGAACAGCTTCCAGTTACAACGCATGACAAACGCGTGAACATTGAAGAACAAATGGACAGTCTTTCCAACCACTACGCTCAACTCCGTAACGATCTAAAAACAAATCTTTTCTCAGAAAAAGATGAACATGAAACAAAAAAAGAAACCCTCGACAAATATTTGAATACTCTTAAACGTGATCAAAAAGAATCTAATGAAAAGCTTGCAGATATTAAAGCACAAAACGACGATGCCGAGATCGAACGTCTCGCTGGTGTTCATGCTGATCAAAAGGAACAACAGGAATTACTCAACCAATTTAAAGAACAACAACAAGCATTATCTGACAAATTGACTGATGCCAATGACCAATTAAATAATAAGCAAGACGAACTAGAGAAGAATGAAAAATCTGAAACTGACATGTCTGCTTCTATAAAAGAAGAAAAAGACCTTCAGAAGATGATGGTCCTGATGGAAAATCAGAAGAATTCAATCGATAAACTATATAAAGAACGTGCAAATGTTCAAAAAGATATCGATAATATCAAAGCTGATATTAATTCACTTCAAGAAAATGTAGATAACGTAAATAAGAATCTTAACAGCACTACTTCAACTCTTGACCTACTTAAATCTAAGGTAAATCAGATCGAAGATAAAATTAAAAACGACAAAAACTACCGTATTGAAACAACTGCTGGACTGGAAAGACATCTTCAAAGCCTTGCAGATGAACGTGAAACAATTGAGGGTGAACTTAAAGAAGTTAATGACAATATTGACTATCTTGAAAAGTACATCAAAGATGTTTTCCATTCAGCATACTTGGTACGTGATGTTTATTTAGATTCAGACAAAGACTACTACGTAGTGGCTGATTCATTTGATGCTGAGTCAAAACAAGATGTTTTCGATACCATCAAACTAATCGAGACTAAGTTACAAAAGCCAGTTACTCTAGTTTCTACTTTCTATAACAATCACTTAAACGACATAATAGATAAGAGTGCCAAGAAATCTAACATTCATATTCCAAATGTAGTCAGCTTGTTTGACCAATTACAAGCTAGCTCTAATCCAACGACTAATACTGTGTCTATCCCAGAAAACGACGGTTGGGTGACTCGAACAGACGTTAAGACTCATGACACTGTGATTTATGACCAAAGTAACACTTTACTAATGACTGTCGAATATAGTGAAGATAAGAAAATCGATCGTATAAACTACTACAAGAACGATCAAGTAGTTAAAACTAATCTTTATAACGATGCTGGTCAATTGTCATCAGTCAAAAACTTCAATAAAGAGAAGGTTCTTACTGAACATAACTTCTATCGTACAGACGGATCAATTGTTCTTACTGTTATCTTCGAAGATCAAAAAGCTATCAGCTATCAACTATTCGATAAGAACGGATTATTGGAACATGACTTCAATAACAAATCTGAACTAATCAATTGGTGGTTAGAGAGTATTTCACCTAATACCGATAATGCTATTTTCATCGGTAATAATAACGACCTTCTCTACAATCTATTGATCAAAGCAGACAATTTGGATAGTAAATCAACTATTCCATTACTTCAAAACGTATCTGAAAACATCAAAGATATTATCTCGATGCTTGATAAGAATACTGATATAACTAATATCTTAGTTCAATATAGTAAAGATCTACATGCTATAGAAAGTGAAACTAATCGTGATATTTGCGTTAGTGTCATAAGAAGTTCCGCCAGCGGAGAACTTGCATTACCAGAATCATTGGAAATATAATAGAATAAATATTAATGGGTACTCATCTATTTGAGTGCTCTTTTTATAAGTCTAAGAAAGTGACGTAAACTATGAAAACCATATCCGTAATTGTTCCTTGTTATAACGAAGAAGAAACTATCAATTTGTATTACGACGCTATGACGAAGGTCAAAAATGAAAAAAATAAATTCAATTTTGAATATTGGTTCATCGATGATGGTTCAAGTGATAAAACCCTCAAAGTTTTGAAGGAGCTACAAGCCAAGCATAGCGATGAAGTTCATTATATTTCCTTCTCAAGAAACTTCGGTAAGGAAGCTGCGCTATACGCTGGTATAAACGAAGTTAAGGGTGAATATACCGCCGTTATGGACGTGGACTTACAAGATCCTCCAGAGATGCTTGAAGAGATGTTCGATACTCTTGAAGAAGGCGAATATGACTGCGTTGGTACAGCAAGAATGGATCGTGAAGGTGAAAATCCTATAATTTCATTTTTCTCAAACAGTTTTTATGGTGTTATCAACAAAATGTCACAAACCAAGATTGTTTCTGGTGCCCGTGATTTTAGATTGATGACTCGTCAAATGGTGGACGCTATTCTTTCAATGACTGAATATAATCGCTTTTCCAAAGGGATATTTAGTTGGGTAGGATTTAAAACTAAATACCTTCCATATAAAAACCGCAAACGCGTTGCTGGTGAAACTTCATGGAACTTTTGGAAACTATTCAAATATGCCGTAACTGGTATCATTGATTTTTCAGAACGTCCCTTAATGTTCGCCACATGGATGGGTGTATTTTTCTCTGGTATTTCGATACTCGCAATCATCGGTATCATTATTCGTAAACTAGTCTTCCCACTAAGTAGTGTTACTGGTTGGGCCTCAATGGTTTCAATCATCTTATTAATCGGTGGTATTCAATTATTGAGTATTGGTATTTTGGGAGAATATATTGGCAAAATATTCTTGGAAGTTAAAAGACGCCCTATTTATATCGTTAAAGAAAAAAAATAATATATAATCAAAGAATCCCAGCCCATAAATATGAGTTGGGATTTTTTAGTTTATCAAATAAATCTTTCTTAGTTTATTAATATCTTGTTTATTAAAACCTAAGACATTCTCAATATATCCAAGCGGTGTATCTGCTATTAATTTCATAGTTGAGATTCCAGCATCAATCACTTCTTTTCTTGTCGACATTGCATTAGCTAAATACTGCAATGTAACTTTATCATCAGTATATTGCTCATACTCAGCCATTCTTCTAGCATTACGAGCGGAATTATATTTAGCAGTTAACATGTAATCTTTAATAACATCTTGTTCAGAGACTCCCAATGCAAATAGTACCAATGCAGATCCATAACCAGTTCTATCTTTTCCTCCACGACAATGTTGTAAAACAACGGCATCCAATCGAGCAATGTGTAAATCTAAAACATGACGATATAATTCCTGAGCCTTTGGATCTCTCACAAGTTTAATCATACTTTCCTTTAGTCCATCTACGGATAAATCTAAAGTGCCTTGTTTCTTCCTCGCAATTAACTTATCAATTTTTCTCTTATCTGATTTCAAATCTGCACTTGCCATAGCGGCAGTATCATCATCTGGTGATAAAACATAATATTCAGTATCAGGAATCTTTTTATCTGGTCGATTTATACGTTCGTTAATATTACGAAAATCAATGATTGTAGTTAAATGATTATCTACAAACCACTGTACATCAGCTGGAGTCAAAGTATATAAATCATCTGAGCGATATAATCTTCCCCATTTAACCATTCGCCCATCCTCAGTTTTATATCCACCCAGGTCACGAGTATTAAAAGTTCCATCTAATTGGATTAATCGATTATTTTTAAATTCACTCATATTTCTACTCCTTTTCAACTTGTTCAGCTTCTTGCTCTAATGTTTGTCTATCTAAGAACTTAATAAATGGATAGTAAAGTGCCATAGCAATAAACAATTGAATAACTTGCAATACCGCTGTACGCCAATCTCCAACAATCAGTCCAGAAACAACAGGTATATTCCATGGGAATGTGATACCTGTCATCCGTGGAATTAATTTTAACGAAGTTGCTGCATAAGCCAAACCAACTGAGATTACTGGAGATAGTGTCATAGGAATGAACAAGATAGGATTAAGAACCATAGGAATACCAAATTTCATCGGTTCACTAATTCCAAAAATTGCAGGTATAATGGCTACCTTACCAACTGATTTCATATGATGACTTCGACAAATGAATAATAAAAGAAGTGCTAGTGCAAAATGACGAGGTCCTTTCATGACATCAATAAAAGTTTTGGTTAAAATATTTGGTAATGCCTGTCCTGCTGTATATGCGGCGAGATTTTGTAATTCAAGTGGTTGATATAATGTATAAATAATTGCTGACGTAGCCATACTTCCATGAATACCAAAGAACCACAAGAATTCTGAAAAGAAAAGAATAAATAATAATGCCCAAATAGAACCACCAAGATGCTCTAATGGCGTCTGTACAATTGTATAAACCAAATCATGAATATCACCAAATGGTGTAGCACGTAGAATTCCATTTATTACGAGAACAATTCCAGCAATTATCCAAGCTGGCACTAATCCTGTAAAAGAATTAGAGACTGCAGGTGGAACACTATCAGGCATTTTGATAGTAATGTGTTTATTTTCCAGTAAACAATAGAGTCGAGTCACACTTAATGAAACAATCATAGCAACAAACATCCCTTTAGAACCAAGGTAAGTGAGATCTAATCCAACAACTGCACTTCCTTTAACTTTAAAATTACTGATTGGTGTCAAAAGAAAGAAACTCATAACCGATAGAAGTATCGAATTAACCTTTGATCCATTCAATTTTTTAGAATATTCATATGCTAAAGATATCAAAACATAAATAGAAATCAGATTGGTCGTCATTTGAACTCCCATTGCAAAAATCGAACCAAATCCTATTTTATTAACAAATTCTTGATAACCTGGAAAACCTAAATTTCCAAGAATGGCAAAAACTGAACCAACCATTGTAACTGGCAAAAGTCGGATCATACCATTTGAAATTGCAGAAAGAAGTTTATTAGAAGCAAATTTACCCATGGAACTTTGGATCTTATTAGTAAAAGATTGCATTTTGGCACCCATAAATAATTCCCCCTATTTTATATACCTGAATGATTTCGTAATCATGCTTTTAGAGTACCACCCAAAATTATTTCCATTACTATTCGTATTATTTTATAAAATAAATCACTCATTTAAATATATTTTCCAATTTGGAAAATACTTTACAGAATTACAAAGTCATTGAAATTACTGATTTTTAATACTATTCTGACATTAAATGACAACTGGTTTAAAATCTATATTCCATTTTAGAAAATAATGCAGAAAAGGCGTGAATTTTAATGACATCAGCAAAATTTGATCAAAGAATTATTAATCTAACAAAAGATTTAACAACAAATGAGAAAAGTGTAATTGACTATATTCACACTCATACAGCCGATATAAACAAAATGACGATTTCTCAATTGGCACAAAATGTTCATTATTCTAATTCCTTTATTTCTAAAGTCGTTAAAAAAATTGGTTATGCTGACTTTGCTGAAATGCGATATGAATTGAAAGAAGAGAACGAAAAAAATGATATTTCTAAAGAATTTGATGTTATCAGCCAGCAACGTATAGATATCGCGAAAACAAACAGTCTATTACTTCAAACAAAGTTTGATTCCATTAATAAATTGCTGGATGAGGCCACTGCAGTGTATGTTTACGGTACAGGGCATAGTCAGGCAAACTATATACGTGAATTATCACGTAATTTAATGTTACTAGTTAAAGTTCCAGTCATTCTTCTGTCCGGTTTAAGTGAATTCGAATCTGTTCAACCATCTATAAAGAAAACAGATTGTGTTTTAATCGCATCTATCAGTGGAGAATCTCCAACCGTTATCAAAGGGGTTAAATATTTAGTGCTGAACAAAGTTCCTATTATCAGTTTGACTGAATTCTCAGATAATACCTTAGCTTCACTCTCTACTTATAATTTGTTTTATTACTCTACTCCTATCCCTAATCCTACAGGGCGAAAGGATGTTGTATCCTTCCTATCACTTGGATATTGTATTGACTTTGTTATTCGCGAATATATAGATTATTTAAACTGAATTTTTAAATATCTAACCGAACTAAATTTGCTTACATATTAACTATTTTCATTATCATCTGATAAGTGATACAAATACACACGGTCAATAGTATAATGGATATATTGAACATGAGGATGGATAACAAATATGAATTCACGCGACAAACAAGCTGAGAATACGAAGAACGCAATTTTACGAGTAGCTGCTAAAGATTTTTTATCTCAAGGATATCAAGCTACTTCCACTAGAAAAATTGCTCAAGAGTTGAACATCACTCAACCCAATATGTATCATTATTACAAGAATAAAAAGGTTTTATATGCAAAAGCCATTGAAAATGAGGTTGGTGGTTTCAGTGAAAAGTTATATGCTGAATATAATAAAAATAAGGACCTACCGTTTGATGAAATGCTTACAACCATTTCAACTTTTATGGTAAGTAACTTTAAATTAAACTTTTTTATGTTGCGACATGATTTGGATACTGTTTTTACAGACGATGAGAAAAAAGACATCAGTAAAAATTGGGATGGTGGATATTACAAAGTACTATTTAATATCTTCCAGGCACACAAAGAGGAATTACGCTCAGATCTATCGATTCCTGTTCAAGTAGGAACTTTTTTAACAATGTTAGTTCCTTACATTGAATACAATGAAGCAAAGCGCAAACGAAACATTGCAAATCTGAATACTATGATTAAAATATTCATTCACGGTATCAAAAAAGAATAGGAGAACTAATGGAATTTATAACTCTTTTGGCATTAATGCTCTTCCTAACGTTGATCGTTAGTCACATTTTCAATAAAATGAACCTCCCCGCTGTTATTGGACAGCTAATTCTCGGCGTTATTCTTGGTCGAGGGATGTTGAATATCGTCAAATCAACAAACGAATTACAACTGTTTGCTGATATAGGCGTTATACTTTTGATGTTCATAGCGGGTCTGGAAAGTGACTTGAAATTACTACGAAAACACTTAGGTCCCAGTATTACAGTCGCCATTTTTGGAGTTATACTTCCGGTAGCTCTAACTTTACTAACTTCTCTGATTTTCAACATCAATATGCGTGAGAGTATTTTCATTTCGGTCGTATTCGCCGCAACTTCAGTTTCCATTTCTGTTGAAGTTTTGAAAAGTCTCAATTATCTGTCTAGCACTTCCGGGACCGTTATTTTAGGTGCCGCTGTAGCTGATGACATTTTGGCAATTTCAATTTTAAGTGTCATGTCTGGAACGTTGACTGGTAATTTCTCAATGAAGAAAATCTGGACTCTGTTAGCGTTATGGGTATTATTTGTGATCGTAACTTACGTCGCTTATCGCTTTATAGTACCTGCGATCATGAAGCTAGCTGATTACGCAGAGGCCACACATGCACCAACTATTACTGCTCTAGTAATCTGTTTAATATTCGCCTACTTTGCTGATTGGGTCCAATTAGACTCTGTTTTGGGTGCATTCGTAGCTGGAATCGCCATCTCCAATACGCCAAATTATAATAGTAAAATAAATCGTAATATCGAAATTGTCGGCTATTCCGTCTTCATTCCGATATTCTTCATCAGTATTGGACTTAATCTAGAATTCACTAGTTTATTAAAAGACTTCTGGCTGATTTTCTTCTTCACTGTAACGGGTATCTTTGGGAAACTCATTGGAGCTGGATTTGGTGCTAGAATATCTGGTTTCAATATGAAAGATTCCTACGTTATTGGTTCAGGGATGATATCTCGTGGTGAAATGGCTTTGATTGTTGCTCAAGTCGGCTACAGTGTCCATCTATTATCAGAAGAATATTATTCGACCGTTATTATTAGTATTATTTTAATCACCATACTTGCCCCATTTTTCTTGAAACATTCGATTAGTAAAAACCCTATTTAATCTTATCAGTACCACTTATTTATAGAAAAGATATATAATGGTAGCGTAAGCAGCTTTTTAATCAATTATATGAAGGAGAAGGTTAATATGGCACATATTTTAGTACTTGGCGCTGGATACGGTGGGTTAACAGCCGCTCGTGACCTTGCCAAATCCACACCAGCAGGAACACAGATCGACTTAGTAGATAAGAATGTATTGCATGTTGAGAAAACCGGACTACACATGATTGCAGCAGGAACAACAAGGGCGGATGCTGTTACTTTTGATATCCACTCTGTTCTTCCTTCAAATGTAAACTTTATACAAGCTTGCGTTAAAGATTTAGATCTTGATAACAAGACCGTTCATTTTGAAGACCATGACGACATTACTTATGACTATATTGTCGTAGCCCTTGGATTCCGTTCAGAAGACTTCGGTCTAGAAGGTGCTAGTGACAATGCCTTAATCCTCCAAGATTTAGATACTGCTAAAAATATCTATAAAACAATGAACAAAAATATTGCTAATTACAAAGACTCACAAGACCCAGCTGACCTTAGTATCGTAGTTTGTGGTGCTGGATTCACTGGTATTGAGATCCTTGGTGAATTAGTTGATACAGTTAAAATTCTAAAGGCCAAATATGGCGTTCCCGAAATCAAAGTTACATGTCTAGAAATGGCAACAAGAATTCTTCCTATGTTTGATGAAGAACTTGCTAACTATGCCGTTTCATATCTTGAAAAGAATGGCATCAAACTTCTTACAGGCGCAAAGATTACAAAGATCGAACCTAAAGCTGTTGTATACATGGACGGCGAAGAAGAAAAACAAGTCGAAGGTAGCACAATTCTTTGGACTGTTGGTGTTAGTGGTAGTGACGTTATCAAGGATTCTGGTCTTGAAGCTAGAAGAAACCGTGTTACTACAACTTCATTCTTAAACATTGAAGAACACCCCGAAGCATACTTTATCGGTGACGATTCAGCCATGATCCCAGAAGGTGCTGAACGTCCATTACCAACAACTGGCCAATTGGCTTCAGCTGAAGGTGTTGCTGTAGCATACAATATCGGTGCAGCCTTGAATGGTAAAGAATTGAAACCATTCGTTTATACTTCACTTGGTACAATCGCTTCACTTGGACAAAACCATGGTATTGCCGAGATCTTGGGCAAAGGCTATAAGTTCAAGGGTCACACAGCTTCGTTACTCAAACATCTATCAGGAGATAGAAGTTTGATGGAAGTTGCCGGACTTAAAACAGCATTTAAAAAAGGCACTATTTAGAGCGTGACAGAACACGTAAATTTTCGATCATTAATCTAATAAAGGTTGATATCTGCGAAAGCAGGTATCAGCCTTTTTTAAATTAAACGGAAAAAATTGTGTTCTCACACGCGTTTTCACTAATCCAACTAAACCACAAGAAATAGACAATATGTACTTTATCAATCATTCCAAGTTATAAAAATTGTTAAATTAATATAAAAATATTAACATCTTTCATAAATGAGAGGTGATAAAACGTGTCCGTCAAGAAAACTCAAAGCTGTATAATTTGCCATAAACGTTTCTCCCCCATTGAAGGACTCTTCCTCAGAGACCTAAATGACAGCTTAAAACAAGAAATCATTGATAAAAATGATTTTGCTAAAAGTTCAAGTTTTGTTTGCTTACGTGACCTACAGATAATTCGCCTTTCAAAAATGCAACACATCATCGATAAAGATCTAGAGATGGATCAAAAAATGAACGACGAGTTTCAAAAGGAATTATCCAAGAACACCTATGTAATCAGAAACTTAAACGATACCATTCATGGGGAATTGACCCGCGGACAGAAGTTATCTGATGCTGTAGCCAGATTCGGTGGTAGTTGGGGATTTATTATCTCTTTTATTGTCATTTTAATTGTTTGGATGGCTTTTAACGTTGTCCATTTTCTAGGTATCAACTTTGACCCCTATCCATTCATCCTGCTCAATCTGTTCCTAAGTTGTATTGCCGCAATCCAGGCTCCAATAATTATGATGAGTCAAAATCGCCAAGCTCAACGTGATCGTTTTGATGCTGAGAATGACTATCGTACCAATACAAAATCCGAGATGGAAATTAGAATTCTACATGAAAAAATCGATCAATTGAATGAAGTCCAATGGCCTCATTTACTGGATATACAAAAAATGCAGGTGGAGGTCTTGAGTGAACTGGAAAATGAGATTCAATCCAACCGAGCCGAACAAGAACGATCCAATAACCCACAACATCGTCGACATAGGAATAGAAATCAATAGTGCTATTTTATTGAGAATTTCACAATCATGAACTAGTATCATCTTGCAAACTGGAGGATTTAAAAATGAAAAAAACAACATCCTCATTTTCAAAATTGGGTATGCTGATAACTTTGGGAATTGTTTACGGTGATATTGGTACCTCTCCACTTTATGTAATGAACGCCATCATAAATGACGCCGGTAATATGAAGAGTGCCGTTCCCGAGTATATAATCGGCAGTATTTCTTTGATATTTTGGACATTAATGCTCATCACGACTATCAAATATGTCCTAATAGCCATGCGCGCAGACAATAACCACGAAGGTGGTATTTTTGCTTTATACGCCCTAGTGCGTTCCAAGAAATGGTTAATAATTCCAGCTTTGATCGGTGGATCAGCTCTTTTAGCCGATGGTACCTTGACACCAGCAGTGACTGTAACGTCTGCTATGGAAGGATTAAAGGGTCAAGAAATTGGTGGGTTCACCATGTCCAACAGTCAAAGTGTCATCTTGATCCTAGTTACTATCATCTTGTTAACTATTTTCATAATTCAAAAATTCGGTGCTGAACGTATCGGTAAATCATTTGGACCAATAATGTTGATTTGGTTCAGTTTCATCGGTATCGTCGGATTGGTCAATATCTCCAATGATTTCACAGTCCTAAAAGCCTTGTCACCAGTTTATGCCATCAAGATTCTAACTAGCCCCGTGAACCACGCAGGGATCTTCATTCTAGGTAGCGTATTTCTAGCTACTACTGGTGCAGAAGCACTCTATTCTGATATGGGACAAGTTGGTAAATTCAATATCTACGGAACTTGGCCATTTGTTTATATAACGTTGATGCTCAACTATCTTGGTCAAGGTGCTTGGGTTATGTCACATTATATGGACAAGCAATATATGAATCTCAATACCGTTAATCCCTTCTATGAAATGTTACCAGGACAGTTAAAGATATTCGCCATCTTGATTGCTACAATGGCCGCCGTGATTGCTTCTCAAGCCTTGATCACAGGTTCATTCACCTTAGTTGAAGAAGCCATCGGTTTGAAAATTTTGCCTAGACTTCGTGTGAAATTCCCAGGTAATATCAAGAGTCAACTATACATTGGATCAGTCAATTGGTTGTTGTGCCTTGTAACGCTAAGCGTCGTTTGGGGATTTAGAACTTCAGAACATATGGAAGCAGCTTATGGTTTGGCCATCACTATGACTATGTTAATGACGACCATCTTGCTTCACCAATTCTTAGTCATGAAACATCATAAAGTTGGCGCTACGATATTTGTTACCTTCTTTATAATCCTTGAATCACTATTCTTCATTTCAAGTTTGGTCAAATTCGTTCATGGTGGTTATATCACCGTTATAATCACCGCTATAATACTGATGATCATGGTAATTTGGTATTACGGTAACAAGCGCCGTGATTCATATCTAAATGAAAGCCAGTCGGTCTCCTTGCTAGATTATATCCCTCAATTAGAAAAACTTAGCACCGATACGAATATTCCACTTTTTGCCACCAACTTGGTATTTCTCAATCGTATTGAAGATGATTATTCCATCAAACGTTCCATCATTTACTCAATCCTTGACCAAGATCCAAAACGGGCTAAAGTGTACTGGTTTATTACGGTCAATCAGACTAATAACCCTTACGAATGTAACTATAGCGTCGATATGATGAATACTAGAAACGTCGTAGATGTGCAATTGAATCTAGGTTTCAAGAAGTCACAACACGTTAATATCTATATTAGACAGATTGTGAATGCACTGCTCGACGAGAAGATAATCGACCCACAAACTCCTGACTACTCAATGATGAAGAATCGTCGTGTAGGATCATTCAAGTTCGTTATTTTAAATGAACAGTTCCAAGATCTTGGTGCGCAAGAACATATGAAGAGTTTGGACAGATTCTTGATTGGTGGAAGAATCCTTCTCCAAAATATGACTCTACCACCTGCTTTATGGTATGGACTAGAGTTCAGTGATGTTACCGAAGAAAAGGTACCATTGTTCCTAGGCAGTCATGTTGATAACTATCTAGTTAAGGATAGCGTTACAAATGTTAAGAGCGAACCAAAAAATGAATAAATTAGAGTGTGCTTAACACGTTCAGTTTTCGTTTATAAGTTCAAAAAGCCGATATTTACTTACGTAAATATCGGTTTTTTGGATCATATGAAGAAAATTGTGTTTTGGCACAACCACTTTATCGATTTATTTAACTATTTTGGCTCCTAATACCTTCTCAAAATGTTCCAAGGCCCAATCATGTCCCAATTGATTGAATGAAGCTACACAAGAAGAATGAATAACAATATTGTAATTCAAATTATATGCGTCAATCGCAGTATGTAAGACACAAATATCAGTACAAACACCGGCGAGATGAATAGTATCCACATCACGCTCACGAAATCTCATGTCCAGATCAGTTCCTGCAAATGCGCTATAACGAGTCTTGTCGAAGAACTTTAGATTCTCTTCATCAGCATGTTTCTCATACCAAGGCTTCAATTCACCGTACAATTCTCTGCCCCAAGTATCTTGAACATTGTGTGCTGGAAATAGCTTAGTCTCTGGGTGGTAGTGATCAAATGGTACATGAAGGTCAGTTGGTAGCCATACCCAATCCCCATTCTTACGCATTTCTTCTGCCACTTTAATAATATTGGGTTCAATAAGTTGGCCCGGTTTGCCACAAGTCAATGCTCCATTATCTGCTACAAAGTCATTCGTGTAATCCACAATAAGTAAAGCTTCATGTGATGCCATGTTCATCCCTGCTTTCTTAGTTATTTGATTAACTTGATTATTGATGGTTGTTGGTGGGATGTCAATGGATATGTGTTTGGTAAAAAAATCAAAAAAGGCTTTAAAGCGTTGTTTCCTCTGTTATTATTAAATTGTTTAAGTTATAGGAGGAAAAAGTGATGAATAGAAAAACCACCAAGTACAATGTTGGGTTAGATATTGGTACCGCCTCAGTTGGATGGGCTACTACAGGTAACAATTATAATCTGTTAAAAGCAAAAAAAAGAAATCTTTGGGGAGTCAGATTATTTAATACTGCTGAAACTGCCGCAGATCGAAGAATGAATCGTTCTATAAGAAGACGATATCGAAGACGTAGAAATAGGTTGAATTGGCTAGATGAGATATTTTCTAGTGAATTATTCAAGACTGATCCAGGATTTTTAAATCGTATGAAATATTCTTGGGTATCCAAAAATGATAAGTCCCGGACCCGTGACAACTATAATTTATTTATTGATAAAGATTTTAATGATCAAACTTACTATGAAGAATATCCTACTATTTTCCATCTCAGAAAGCGTCTAATTGAGAATCCTGAAAAAGCAGATATACGTCTAGTCTATTTGGCAATTCATAATATTTTAAAATATCGTGGGAATTTCACTTACGAACATCAAAAGTTCGATGTTTCGAGAATGAACGATGGACTTGAATATACTTTGAAAGAATTGAATCAAGCATTGGATCAATTTGGATTGAGTTTTCCAAATGATACTGATTTCAAATTAATTGGCGATATTTTAGTCAAAAAAGATTGGAATCCTAGTAGCAAAGTAAGTCGAATCATCAAGGAACTTAATCCTACTAAAGATATGAAGCAATTCTATACTTATGTAATAAAACTATTAGTTGGAAACAAGGCTGATTTAACAAAACTGTTTAACATTGAATCAAATGAACTAAGTCCTATAAGTTTCTCATCAAATTCGATTGAAAATGACTTAGCCACCGCTGAAGAAGTACTGTCAGATGAACAATATAACATTATTCTGCTAGCTAATTCTATTTACAGCACTATTGTATTAAATAATATTCTAAATGGTAAAACCTATATAAGCTTTGCTCAAGTGGAAAAATATACTGAACATCATGAAGATCTTATGAAACTCAAAAATATTTGGAGAAATGACGAAGACACTGCTGCAGTGAAAAAGGCTCGTAATGCTTACGAAAAATATTTGAATAATGGTAAATATACCATTCAGGAATTTTATAAAGATATAGGCAAATATTTAGAAGAAAAAGATGATGACGATTCAAAAAATGCTTTAGAAAAAATTGACAATAATAAATACTTATTAAAACAAAGAACTAGCGACAATGGAGTAATTCCATTCCAATTGAACGAAGCCGAATTAATAAAAATCATTGATAATCAATCACAATATTATCCCTTCTTAAAAGATAACAAAGACAAAATTCTATCATTAATAAACTTCAGAATTCCTTATTATGTTGGACCACTACAAAGTAAAGATAAAATACAAAGTAAAGATAAAATACAAAGTAAAGATAAAAGCGGTTTTGCATGGATGGCTAGAAAAGAAAATGGTCCGATCAGACCATGGAATTTTGATGAGAAAGTAGATAGAGAAAAATCATCAAATAACTTCATCCGTCGTATGACATCAACTGACACTTATTTAATTGGTGAACCAGTTGTTCCAAAGAATAGTCTGATCTATCAAAAATACGAAGTTCTTAGTGAGTTAAATAACGTAAAAATTGTAAGTACTGGTGAAGGATCAGAGAATCAAGAACGATTACGTGTGGAAGTTAAGCAACGTATCTTTAATGAATTATTTAAAAAATATAATACTGTATCCGCTAAACGATTAAAGGACTGGCTAATAAAAGAAAGTTATTATTCAGCACCTGAAATTCATGGATTATCTGATAAAACAAAATTCGTATCAAGTCTATCGAGTTATCGTAAACTATCCAAAATATTTGGAAATGACTTTGTAGATAATGTGAAAAATCAAGATCAATTAGAACAAATCATCGAGTGGCAAACTGTTTTTGAAGACAGAGAAATCCTCAAGTTAAAGCTCAATAAGTCTAACCAATATGATGAAAAACAAATCAATCAATTAGTAGCCATTAGATATCAAGGTTGGGGAAGATTTTCCAACAAATTATTAACACAATTATTTGTAAATACTAAAATTGGAAATGAGCATGAACCAAGTAATCATTCTATTATTGATTTACTATGGCAAACCAAGAGTAATCTCATGGAAATATTGCGTGATGATAAATACAACTTTGAATCACAAATCAAAGAATTAAATATTGAGGATAGTTCAGATAAAAAACCACTAGAATTAGTCAACGACCTGCATGGCTCTCCAGCTCTAAAACGTGGTATCTGGCAAGCCATCAGCATTGTTCAAGAATTATCTGAATTTATGGGACATGCCCCAGAACATATCTTCATTGAATTTACACGTGATGACCAAGACAGTTCAATAACTAAATCAAGATATAACAGCCTTAAAAAGCGTTATCAGGACATTAAACAAATGGTTACAGATTTAGCACCTACTTTGAAAGAATCTCTATTTCCTACTAAAGACCTTGAAGACCTAATGAAGGACAAAAGAAATTCCCTATCAAATCAGCGACTTATGCTGTACTTCTCACAAATGGGCAGAAGTCTATACAGTGATGCTGAAATTGATATTACCAGATTATTCACATCTGATTATCAGGTTGATCATATCCTACCTCAGTCATACATTAAAGACGATTCTCTTGAAAACAAAGCACTGGTTAAAGCTAGTGAAAATCAAAGAAAACAAGATGACTTACTATTATCCAAAGATATAATAGCAAATAATCTAACTCGTTGGGAATATTTGAAAAAAGCAGGTTTAATGGGACCTAAAAAATTTGCTAATTTAACTAGAACTGTAGTTACTGATAGACAGAAGGAAGGTTTTATTAATCGTCAGTTGGTTCAAACATCCCAAATGGTTAAAAATGTTGCAAACATTCTAGATTCAATTTACCCAGATACTCAAGTTATTGAGACTCGTGCCAGTTTGGGGATGGGATTTAGAGATTCCTTTAGTAATTTGAATAAAAAAACATGGCATTACGAACATCCAGAATTTGTTAAAAATAGGAACGTAAATGACTTTCATCATGCTCAAGATGCTTACATATCAACTATCGTCGGAACATATCAACTTAAGAAATACCCACGAGACAATATGCGATTGGTTTTTAACGCTTACTCTAAATTTTTTGAAGATGTAAAAAAGAAAACCAGACAAGAGCGTGGTAAAATTCCTGCTTACTCAAGTAATGGTTTTATTATTGGATCAATGTTTAATGGTAAAACTCAGGTTAATAAAAATGGTGAGATTATTTGGGATCAGCAAATCAAGGATAGTATTAGTAAGACATTCAAGTTTAAACAGTACAACATCACTAAACAAAACTATATTAATGATGGAGCCCTATACAAGCAAACTATTCTTAACAAAAACAACAAAGAATTAATTCCACTCAAAAAGGATCTTGATCCACATATCTACGGTGGCTACACTGGCGACATCACCTCATACTCTGTTCTTATCGATGTTGATGGCAAGAAAAAGCTGATAAGTATCCCCGTAAGAATTGCTCGTGAAATCACTGCCAAAAGGATAAATATTAAAGACTGGATATCTAATAAAGTAAAACACAAAAAGGAAATCCAAATACTCATTGATGTCGTTCCAGTTGGTCAGTTAGTAAAGAGTGGAGACAAAGGGCTTATTTCTTTACCATCCGGTACAGAAATAGCAAATGCAAATCAATTAATACTTGATTACAAAGAAACAGCACTTCTTTCATTACTAGAACATTCCACTCTAGACAATTACAGATTTATACTAAGTGGTGACAATGAAGATATTTTACAATCTATATATTCTGATTTGATTTTTAAAATCCAAAAATTATATCCACTTTATTCAAGTGAATCAAAACGTTTCAATGATAACTTAGATGAATTTAATAACTGCTCGATTTATGACCAATTTAATATCATCGAACAAATTCTGAATCTTCTTCACGCTAATTCAACTTGCGCCAACTTGAATTTTGGAAACATTAAATCAACACGCCTCGGTAGAAGATCCAATGGTTATGAATTTTCTGATTCTGACTTCATTTACAAATCACCAACAGGACTATATGAATCAATAATTCATATAGATTAACCTAAAAAAGTGCAAAAAAATAGCTCCCACGCGGGAGCGGTCACTTGAGACTATTTAACATAAATGTTGATTTTAACTTAGTATGTCATTCTTAGTAGTTTGAACAAGTTAATTATAAGTTATTCCTACAAAAAAATCAATATAGGAGAATAATCATGGGATGGGAAACGATATATATAACTTCAAGATCCAAACTATCTTATAAATCCAATCATTTGTTAGTACAAACGGTAGCTGACATTCAAGAAATTCCTTTTCATCATATTGGATGCATCGTTATTGCCACAACACAAGCAGTAATTACTGGTTATTTAGTTGAGAAACTAACTCAAGCAGATATTAAAGTTATTTTTTGTGACAGTGATCATAATCCATGTGCTGAACTAAATGGATATTATTCAAATAATAACCGTAATCAAAATATTGAAAAGCAATTTTCTTGGCCAATACCCAAAAAAGAACTTCTTTGGACTAGTATTGTTACCAACAAAATTGAAAATCAAATTAACGTATTGAAACAATATAACTTAGATACAACGGCTATCATACAAGAATTTAATCAAATAAAAGACAATGACAAAACAAACCGTGAGGCAGTAATAGCAATGAAGTATTTCCCAGCATTATTTGGTAGCAACTTTTCAAGAGGTAATAAAGAAGATAATATCAACAAAATGCTTAATTATGGATATACTATTTTGTTATCATCAGTCAATCAAGAGATAATTGCACAAGGATATCTAACACAATTGGGCATTCATCATCACAGTAATCAAAATGACTTTAATTTATCTAGTGACCTTATGGAGCCTTTTAGACAATTCGTCGATCAAATAGTAGTTGAACATAAAGATAGTGATTTTGATCTAGAAACAAAGCTAGATATATTAGCAGTCTTAGAAAAGCAAATATCATACAATGATAAAAATTACATTTTAAAAAATGCTATTAATCAACACGTTCAAAATTGCTTTAAGTTTTTAGACTCACAGAAGCTTTCTGTAGCTAAGGTGGACTTCAAAAATGAGGTGTAGAATTATGAGATTAATGATAATGTTTGATTTGCCAACATTGACTGCTCAAGATAGGAAGAATTATAGACAGTTTAGAAAGAATCTTCTAAATGATGGATTCATAATGATGCAAGAATCTATCTATACTTGTTTATTAGTCAATGGGACTTCCGCAAAATTCTTAGAAAATAAAATCAACGTCTACGCTCCAAAAAAAGGATTGATTCAATCTTTGATTATTACTGAAAAGCAATATGAAGCTATGCGATTAATCACTGGAGAAAAGAACAATCGACCCGAAAATCGTTTTGAAAGACTGGTGGTAATATGAGCCCTGAATCTATTACTATTTTCCCTTATAAGCCATTCGATATCGAATATGGTATGACTATTTTTAATCTTCAAAATGAGGAAGAATTCTCAAACTTATTATTTAATTTGAATCAATTAAAAAAACACGAAGCCTTTATTGATGATGTTGACCAATATATTCATTTTTATGTAGACGAAGAAGATAATTTAAAGACATCTCTTAAGCAAGTAGCCATGCTGGGTGATTTGACTAGTTATAATATCAATTCTGTCGGCAATTTGAAACTAGTATTTCAAAAGATCGTCGCTGATAACCAAGTAATTAACCGAGATAAACTAGAATCATTAAACAAATTAACGAACTTGTTTTTGATTCCATCAATGGTTACGACGAAAATTTTTATTATGATTTAATGCCAGAATTAACAAAATTACTTAAATCAAAAGAACTTTCAATAGATACTAGTAATTGGCAGAATTATTATGATAAACTTCAATCAGTTATTAGATTTTACGTAGAATTCGATAACAAAAGATTGTTATTATTTCATGGGTTAGAACGCCTATGTAGTTTGGAACAAATTAACGAATTGAATGATTACTTAAAATCCGTCGAGTTATCTGTAGTTAGTCTAGAATCATACCCAATGACATTGAAAAGGCCTGGTTTGAACACCCATGTTTATTCAATAGATGAGGATCATGTTAGATTTGATTACTAACATTTAAAGTTAACGTTAACTAGGTGGTTTTAGTAGTATGTCATTCTTAGTAGTTTAGAACCAAAAAAATTGGTAGTTCTTTCACAGGAGCAGTTTTAGTAGTATGTCATTCTTAGTAGTTTAGAACCAAAACGTTAAAAATAAACTGAGTCTCGTGTGTTTTAGTAGTATGTCATTCTTAGTAGTTTAGAACCCTAGAACTGCTGACAAAGCGACTTTTGACAGTTTTAGTAGTATGTCATTCTTAGTAGTTTAGAACCAATGAAGTACTAGTTAAGAACTTTAATATGGTTTTAGTAGTATGTCATTCTTAGTAGTTTAGAACCTGTTCTAAAAATACAAGAGGCAACCAAGCGGTTTTAGTAGTATGTCATTCTTAGTAGTTTAGAACCATATATGTCACGTAGCAAATCAGTAAACTTGTTTTAGTAGTATGTCATTCTTAGTAGTTTAGAACCTGGCGTCAGCGTCAATGTTTGCCATGTTGGGTTTTAGTAGTATGTCATTCTTAGTAGTTTAGAACCTGCTTTGAGTAATTCTTCGATTCTGTTCTCGTTTTAGTAGTATGTCATTCTTAGTAGTTTAGAACCAATGTTAAACAAGATTGAGAGTCAAGCTACGTTTTAGTAGTATGTCATTCTTAGTAGTTTAGAACCTGTAATATGCTATAGTGAGACTATTAAATAGTTTTAGTAGTATGTCATTCTTAGTAGTTTAGAACCATTTTTAACGTTCTCAATGAGTAATATTGAGTTTTAGTAGTATGTCATTCTTAGTAGTTTAGAACCATCTCCTAAAGCAACAATCACGCAGCTAGAGTTTTAGTAGTATGTCTTTCTTAGTAGTTTAGAACCAATATTGAGTGAGCCCCGTACAGTAACACGGTTTTAGCAGTATGTCTTTCTTAGTAGTTTAAAAACTTTGAATAGCTTTAAAAGTAATGGTAATAAGTTTTAGCGACACATAGTGTAATATAGATCCACACAAAATGACGTTGGTGATTGATCATCAACGCCATTTTTATTATTCAAAAATTAATGAAACTCAAAAAGAACATCACACCCTACACTATGGTTCAAGCAACTGAACAAATGAGGTATTATGATGCCCTTAAATCTACTTGAAATGGCAGACGAGAATATTGATATTATTGAATACCACGAAAATTCTATTGGTAAATATGATATAAAAGAATACCAAATAAACACAATTAATATCACATTTTGACCTACTCACCAATTAACACTTTTCATAGCTTCAGATTAGTCTAAAATGCTAATAAATTTAATTTATATGCTATGATTATATCATTATGATCAAGGAGGTGAATCTATCCTGATTAAGACCATGCCACAACTTCCCTATTACTATGGAACCAAAGTACGTATTTTTCCATCTAACAGTCAAAAAAGATTAATCAAGAAAAATAGTGACGCTAGTCGTTTTATCTATAATCAAATGGCCGGAATCAATCAAGAACTATATTTCCTTAGACAAGTTAAAATACCAATCAAAATTGTACAAAAACGTATTGACACACTAGAAGAGCGCTTGAGAAATCCTGCTACTGGAATTTCAAATATTCATGGTTGGCTTAATGATAAAGAACTAGATAGCCTAATGAAGGCCAATGCAATTAGAAACTATCGGTCAGCTTGGAGTATGTTTTACAAAGTACACAATACGGGAATACCAGTATTTCACAAAAAAGGAATTGAACAAAAATATCAGACTTCCTGTATGTATGCTGGCAAATTACCCATAACTAATATGAATAATGGCAATGTTCGGCTACTCAATAATCGATATATCCATCTACCTAAACTAGGAAACATACGATTTAAAGGTATGCCTAAAAAATTACTTTCTCGTAAAGAAAACATTCGCATTGGTACCACCACGGTCTCAATGGATTCTACAGGTTGTTACTATATCTCCTTACAACTGGCATCAGAACAACCATTTGTAACTGTGCTAAATATTAATAACAGCTCTCCAATCGGTATTGACTTGAATACCGATAATTTTATAACCGATTCTGATGGTAATACCATTGATAATCCACGTTATTATCGATCTATTAAGGGCAAACTAGCGAAGGCACAACAAAAGTTATCTCGTCGTGCACTACGTGCAAAAAGAGAGCATAGGTCATTATGCGACTCTAAAAACTACCAAGAACAACGCAAAATTGTTGCAACTATCCAACGTAGAGTAACTAATTGTCGTAAAAATTTCTTACATAATGTATCGACAACACTTATCAAAAACCACGATTTGGTTGTCGCTGAAGAGCTTCGAAGTAAGAATATGTTACAGAATCATGCACTTGCCATGAGTATTGCCGATGTTGGCTGGAAAATATTTTTAAATATGTTGACCTACAAGGCTGAACTTTACGGACAAAAATTTATTACTATTAGTCCATACAATACAACGCAGAAATGCAGTAATTGTGCATTTGTAATGCGCGGTAATCAGAAACTAACGTTAGCAGATCGAAAATGGACATGTCCAAAATGTTGTATGCACCATATTCGAGACCATAATGCTGCCAAAAACATTCTGAATAAAGGATTAATATTGAATTAAATCTCTAAAAAGTCTGTCTGGCAACCTGCAGACTATAAAGTCTTTGGTAATTGGCAAATAAGACCTATAAAGGCAAGTATTAAAAAAGATCTGACCAAATTAAAAATCTGGTCGGATCTTTTTACAAAACGTTACTTATCATCAATACTCTCAACCTCAGTATAATCAAAGTCCTTAGTATCATCGTCAAATTTAACAATCATATCACAAACTTCCTTAGGCTTCTCAATCATCCCCACATGACCAGCACCCAACAAATCCTTAATAACCAAGTGTGGCACACGGCCAATAGTAGCCTTTGCATCTTTAACACCGGCTTCAGTCAAGATTTGATCACCATCAGAGAAAATTGCCAATGTAGGCAACCCAACGACACGAAGACGCTTATTCAAGGCCTTTTCTTCCAAATATTCCTCAGCAATCTTCCCCAACTTCTTATCAGTTTTACGATTAACTGTATTGGCAGCATCGTTAACAACGTTTTGATTCTTCAATTTAGAAGTATCAAAATCTTTAGAGAAGTACAAGCTGGACTTAACTGGCGACTTAGCCAATTTACCAAGCAATGGAATGCTTGCTAGAGATGAATGAGCATCCATATCAGCGTATTTTGCGTTAGCTGGTGTATTTAGTAGCACAAACTTTGAAATAGCAAAGTCACGCAATTCTGCCATTCTCATAGCAATCAAACCACCGATACCATATCCAAATACCATGATTTTCTCAGTGATACGCAATCTAGCAATAACTTCCAACATGCTCCAAGCTTGCATATCAATATTGTACTTTCCGTCATCTGATAAGGTCGACTTACCCTGGCCCAACAGATCAAGCGCCACAACAGTATACTTTTCCTGCAATAATGGTGTTATCTCATCAAAATATTCAATCGTGCCATTAATCCCAGGAATCAAGGCAATAACTGTCTTCTCACTATCAAGATCTCCGGTAACTTTAACGTTTACCTTGCCCTTTGAAATTTCAAATACTTTTTCCAAATTTTATTCCTCTTTTATTTAATTTACTTTTTAAAATCACTTTGCTTACCTACAAAAATATACCGAACTTCTACAACATTTGCATTATTTTAAACATCTTTTTCTTTTTTTTCATAAAACAGAGTTTTTTAATTGACTTTTACCTTAAAACACGTTAAATTGGACTAGACCTGATAAAGAGATGGGAGATTAAAATATGAATATTATTAAAGTTCAAGATCAAGATTTAGGCGGTAAGGAAGCTTTCAATCTTATTGCTACAGATATTAAAAATGGAGCTAAGGTTCTTGGTTTGGCTACTGGTAGCAGCCCTATCACTCTTTACAAAGAAATGACAAATAGCGATATCGACTTCTCAAATATTACATCAGTTAACCTTGATGAATATGTTGGTTTGAACGCAGACAATGAACAAAGTTACCACTACTTCATGAAGGACCACTTATTCAGCAAGAAACCATTTAAGAATTCATACGTTCCAGATGGTTCAAACTCTGATGCTAAAGACGCTACTTCAAAATACGACAAGATCATTGAAGAAAATCCTATCGATGTCCAAGTTCTTGGTATTGGTAGAAATGGTCACATCGGTTTTAACGAACCCGGCTCACCACTTGATGGTAAGACAAGCAAGGTATCACTAACAGAATCAACGATCGAAGCTAACAAGCGCTTCTTCGATGATGAAAAAGACGTTCCCCGTTATGCTTACTCAATGGGTATCGGCTCAATCATGAAAGCTAAAAAGATCATCTTACTAGCTTACGGTGAAAATAAAGCTGATGCAATTGCCAAAACAGTTAACGGACCAGTTACTTCAGATGTTCCAGCTAGTGCATTGCAAAACCACCCTGATGTTACAATCATCGTCGATGGTGCTGCAGCAGCAAAACTTTAATTAAATTATTAAAAATTATTGATAGTCTTTTGAAATAATTAATTTTATTTCAAAAGACTTTTTTTTATTGACATAAACATGTCTAAACCCGTAATCTATAAAGGTTGCTTAGGAGAAAATATGTTAAAAAAATTATTTAAAAAAGCGGATTATAAACAATATATTGCTGACGATTCGCACTTTTCAAAGACTTTAACCAAGAACAATTTAATCGCCATGGGAATCGGCTCGATCATTGGTACCGGGATTTTCATCCTACCTGGTATCGTCGCATATGCAACTTCTGGCCCAGCTATTACTATATCATTTATTCTAGCCGCCATTGTTTGTGTTTTAGCCGCAATGTGTTTTGCTGAATTATCTTCAACCTTTCCGGTTGCTGGAAGCACTTATTCATATGGAAGCATTATTTTTGGACAATTTCCCGGATGGATCGTCGGGTGGGCCTTGTGTTTAGAATATATATTGGGAGTATCTGCTGTGTCATCAGGTTTTTCAGCATACTTCGTCAGTATGTTTAACAACTTTGGGATACACCTACCACACGCCATAACTGGCCCATTTATTCCCTCCGAAGGAACTTTTATTAACCTTCCATCAATTATAGTGCTGATTCTAATTTACTTCCTATTAAGACGTGGTGTCCAATCATCAGCACGCATGAATACTATCGTCGTATTTATCAAATTGGCAGTTATTATCGCCTTTATCGTCATAGGATTATTCTATATAAAGCCGCAAAATTACCATCCCTACTTTCCAATGGGAGGTGTTGGTGTTGTCAAAGGTGCCGCCCTTGTTTTCTTTGCTTATTTAGGCTTTGATGTCATACCGTCTTCTGCACCTGAAGTAAAGGATCCACAGAAAAATATTCCAGCCGGGATTATGATTTCCTTATCAATCTGTGCAGCTCTTTACTTGATCATGGCAGCCGTTTTAACTGGAATGGTCAACTACACCAAGCTTAATGTCTCTGATCCTGTAGTTTTTGCCTTAAAAGAAGTGGGATTAAGTAAAATAACTTTCTTGATTAGTATTGGGGCGTTGGCTGGAATGTTCACCATGATGTTAAATACCATTTATGGAGGTTCAAGATTAGTCTATGCATTAGGTAGAGACAAGTTGATCCCAGAAGTGTTTGGAAAAATCGACAATAAGTCAAAAATGCCTAAGACGTCATTGAATGCCATTACTATTTTGGCAGTATTACTAGGTGGTTTCGTATCATTAGAGGAACTGACCAGTTTAGTAAATATCGGGACACTGCTATCCTTTGTCTTCGTATCTCTTGGTGTAATTAAATTACGTCAACGAAAAGATGTCCCAAAAAGTGGTTTTAAAGTTCCATTTTATCCATGGTTCCCAGCTATTTCAGCCGGTCTATGCATTCTATTAATGACACAAGTAAGTATCAATTCATGGATTGCATCTATAGGGTGGTTTGCGATAGGAATAGGCATTTATTTTGCTTACGGATACAGAAAAGCTGAATAATATTAAACTGAATTTTTTACAAAATAGAATATGAAAAAGCACGTTTTTTCATATATGAACACAAACAAGCCGGTATTTACGAAAGTAAGTATCGGCTTGTTTGTGTTCATTTCTTCATCCAAATTGTTTCATGTGGAACATATTGTATCAAAAACACCTGTTCTCACTAGATATGGTATTGATTTATTTATTACTACTATCAGCCAAATCCGCACAAATCTTATGGCTCAAAATTGACGACTCCGGACTGATTGGATTATCACCACTTGAAGAAACAGCGCTCAAGAATTCCAATATCAATGGTTCAAAACCTCTTGTTACCAAATTTCTTTCCCAATCTGGGCGTGTGGTTTGTTCTTTGATCCCAGTTTGATACGTATCAAGTAAATTCAGATTAGTCACTTGAGCACGTTGCTCACTACTTTGAACTGTAGTTTGTTCAAGATTGACACCACCGACCAAGTTGTTAGTTATCTGAACCTGACTATGTTCACTAGTCAATGTAACGTAACCTTGTTCCAGATACTTGCCCTTTGTAACCAAATGATTATTTACACTCTTTATTGGTTCATCCATTAAATACAGCGCTGTATCAACCGAATGGATCATGAGATCAAAAATAGCAAATTTAGTCTCTTGTTGTGCACCTTCTCGTATCTTCTCAGACATGATAAGTCTCTTGTCTGGAATTGCCTTAAGTACCTGATCAAATGGTGCAAATCGTCTATTAAACCCACATGTCAGCATTAAATCCTTTTCCTCAGCCAACTTATACAAGTCTTTTACAACCGACAGATTTTCTGAAACTGGCTTATCAACGTACACATTGATCCCAGCGTTTAATAATTGACGGATAATTTGTTCGTGGGTACTCGTTGGAGTGTGTACAAAAACTGCCAAGGGCTGTTCTGCGATCAATTGATCTAGTGTCTGATGTACATGAGTGAATCCATATTTCTTAGCCAACTTCTGGCCCTTTTCACTATTTCTCGTGGTCAAATGCCATTCATATTTGTCCTGTAAACTAGCCATAACAGGCAAATATGCTTTTTGTGCAATATTGCCTAATCCGATAACACCAATTTTTTTCATTAAAGTAATCTTCTTTCTAAAAAAATCAAACAGACTTCACTAATTAAGATTGTAGCAAATCAATGACAACGTTTACAGTGAAAAGATCTAACTTCCATCTTCTTCTGCAATGGTAAAATCTATTTTCAGAAAATAAATTAAATCAATCACTAGATTTGCCGTTTAAAATTTCTTGTTTTCTGAAAGTGATAATTGACTTAATCAGATCTTCTGGAAGTTTTTGATCATAAGGAAACTGAATAGCACCTTTAGAAGTCTTATAATCCTTCAACTGTATTGAGAATTCAGCAATCGGTCCTGGTGTAGGATAAAATCCTAGGTGATTTTTCATCCCAGCAAAATGTACGATATTTTCATCCAAATAAAAAGTTGGCATCCCATAAGAAATCTTTTCATTGGCATCACAGAGTTCATTTTTTAATAGATAGTACATCGAATTCAACATCTCTTGTTGATTTTTTGGAGCGTTCTTAATATATTCTTCAATCGGACTCATCTTTACCTCTAATTTTTACCATAATTATACCCTATGCCAAGAAAAAAAGTGCTCACCCAACAGTGAACACTTCTCTATAATTTTTTATGAAATCTTAGCAATTCTACCTTGTTCGATATAAACACTCAAAATTCCGATATCAGCAGGATTGACCCCACTAATACGACTTGCTTGTGCAATCGTTTCAGGTGTTATCTTACTCAACTTTTGAACTGCTTCAGTAGCAAGTGAGGGAACCTTTGTATAATCTAGGCGATCAGGGATTTTCTTTGATTCCATCTTCTTAAGACGCTCAATCTTCATTTGTTCCTTCTTGATATATCCAGCGTACTTAATGGCAATCTCGACTTGTTCCTTAACACGACGATCTACCGGTACACCCTCTGGGTCTCCGATCATAGCGATGATATCCTCATAATGAACCTCTGGTCTTCTCAATAAATGATCAGCCAAGATACCATCCTTTAGACTCTTGAAACCATGGTCTTCCATGAATGATTCTGCCATGCTAGGTGTGATCATCTTACGGTTCAAACGTTTCAATTCTGCTTTTGTAGCGTCACGTTTGTCATTGAATCTAGCATAACGGTCATCACTTATCAGCCCTAGGTCATATCCCTTATCAGTTAAGCGTAGATCAGCGTTATCATGGCGTAATATCAAGCGATATTCTGCACGACTAGTCAACAATCTATATGGCTCATTTGTACCCTTAGTTACTAAGTCATCGATCATAACGCCGATATAAGCTTCGTCACGTCTCAAAATAAAAGGATCTTTATTCTGTGCACGTAATGCAGCATTGATTCCAGCCATCAAACCTTGACCAGCAGCTTCTTCATAACCAGAAGTTCCGTTCATTTGACCAGCAGTAAATAGATTCTTAACAACTTTTGTTTCTAGATTCAACTTCAATTGCCAAGGCTCAATAACATCATATTCAATTGCGTATCCTGGACGCATCAACTTAGCATGTTCCAATCCAGCAACTGAATGGATCATCTTTAATTGAACTTCTTCAGGCATAGATGTTGAGAAATCACCAACGTAATACTCTTTAGTATCTCTTCCTTCTGGTTCAAGGAAGATCTGGTGACGTGGCTTATCAGCAAAGCGGACGATTTTATCTTCGATTGAAGGACAATATCTAGGTCCAACACCTTTTATAACGCCGGAGAACATTGGAGCACGATCAAGATTCTCACGAATGATTGCATGTGTCGTAGCGTTAGTATAAGTCATCCAACAAGACATTTGATCCTTCAAGTATTGTGAGTCAGGTGTCTCAAATGAGAAGTGATTAGGCTCTTTATCACCAGGTTGTTCTTCGGTCTTATCAAAATCAATAGTTGCCTCATTAACACGTGGTGGTGTCCCAGTTTTGAAACGAGTCAATTTGAATCCATGACTTTCCAAATCCTCTGACAGCTTGATTGATGGAATACTATTATTTGGACCAGATGAATATGTCAACTCCCCAATAATGATCTTACCACGTGATGAAGTACCAGCTGTAAGAACTACAGATTTAGCATGATATCTAGCACCAGTAGCCGTTACAACACCCTTACATACGCCATCTTCAACGATCAATTTGTCAACAACACCTTGACGTAATGTTAGATTGGGCTCATCTTCTAAAACTTCTTTCATCATACGGTGATACATATTCTTATCAGCTTGAGCACGTAAAGCACGAACAGCTGGACCTTTACCAGTATTCAACATTCTCATTTGAACATAGGTCTTATCGATATTTCTACCCATTTCGCCACCAAGAGCATCTACTTCTCTGACGACGATTCCTTTAGCGGGTCCACCAACTGAAGGGTTACATGGCATAAACGCTACCATGTCCAAATTTATCGTCACTAAGAGTGTTTTCTGTCCCATTCGGGCACTTGCTAGCGCAGCCTCAGAACCCGCGTGACCGGCTCCTACAACGACGACATCGTAATTCTCTGAATCAAATTCCTTAACTTGCATACTTTCACCTATTTTCCTAAACAGAATTGTGAGAATAGTTGTGTGATCAACTCATCCGGATAGCTCTCACCAGTTATTTCACCTAAAGTATCCCAGCATGATGTCATGTCGATCTGTACTAGATCAATTGGCATACCAGCCTGAATCCCAGAAATAACATCATTAAGATTGATCTTTGCTTGGCGTAATAGCCCTGCTTGTCTAGCACTAGTGATTATAACGTCAGTGCTACTATCTTCAATTCCTGCATTAAAAATCTTTCCGATTGTTTGTTTTATTGTATCGATACCATCATTTTTAATCGCTGATGTAACAATGATTATGTCGTCATCTTTCAGTTGTGAAACATTTTTTGGCGTTATAACGGGTATAAGGTCGTTCTTGTTAAAAATAATGATGCGGCGTTTATCTTTTGTTGCATCTAATAATTCAATATCATCAGATTCTAACTCACGACTAGAATCCAAAACTAAAATCACTAGGTCAGCTTCATTCAAAGCCTTGATAGAACGCTCTACTCCAATTTTTTCAACCTTATCTTGTGTATCACGGACTCCAGCTGTATCAATGAGTTTGAGTGGAACACCGTCAATATTTACATATTGCTCAACAACATCTCGAGTAGTTCCGGCAACGTCTGTCACGATTGCTTTATCTTCATCAAGCAAACGATTCAAAAGACTCGACTTACCAACATTTGGCTTACCAACAATTGCCGTTGCTAGACCATGTTGGAGAATTTCACCAGAGTCTGCTGTTTTCAATAAACTATCAATATTGGACCCAACTAACTTAGCCTTTTCCAACAACATCTTGGTAGTCATTTGTTCAGTATCATACTCTGGATAATCAATATTCACTTCAACTTGTGCCAATGCATCAAGTATTTCTTGACGTAAATTAGAAATCAAATGGTTCAAATTACCATCCAACTGATTCACAGCAACTTGCATTGCCTTGTCTGTTTTGGCACGGATCAGATCCATAACTGATTCAGCCTCAGTTAGATCAATTCTCCCATTCAAGAAAGCACGCTTAGTGAATTCACCTGGTTCAGCCATACGTGCCCCAGCACCGATCAATAACTGCAAAACCTTGTTGGTCGGTACGATTCCACCATGAGTGTTGATCTCCACGACATCTTCTCTAGTGAAGGTCTTAGGCGCACGCATAACGGATACCATGACTTCATCAACTAGACTTTTATCGGTTGGATCATATATATGACCATAGTTGATCGTATGTGTAGCAACCTTGGTTAAATTCTTGCCTTTATAAATTTTCTTAGCAATATCTATTGCTTGATCACCTGAAAGTCTAACAATTGAAATACCGCCTTCCCCAGGTGGTGTTGAGACAGCTGCAATAGTGTCATATTCAGTTACTGTTGGCATAATAATCTCCTTAATTTCTAATTTTGAGCACAAAAAAAGTGCGTAATCCGCCCCAAAAGACGGAAAAGCACTTTGACTACTTTTCTATGTATATAACAATTTAAAAAACAAATTCTCAAACATCTTAACTAGATTTGTTTCAATTGTCAATTATTTACGACGTTTATAGACACGCTTCTTAGCTTTTCTAAGTTTACGTTCCTTTTCACGTTCTTCTTCTTCTTTTTCTCTTCGTTCACGACGATACTTGAAGGGATTTTGGAAAGCCAATGTCTGCAATACTTGGAATGCATTAGTAACAACCCAATAAATAGTGATAGCTGATGGGAATGTTAAAGCAGGAACAAAGATAAAGATCGGCATTACATACGTCATAATCTTTGTTGTAGCATTTTGTGTTGGCTGAGAGTAACTAGAGATGTAGGTACTCAAGAAAGTAAATAAGGCAGCCAAGATAGCCATTATGTAGTAAGGATCAGCTTTACCCAATTGCATCCATAAGAAACTACCATCACGCAATTGTGTTGTTTTGTAAATTGCTTGATACAAAGCAAACATAACAGGCATCTGAACAGCTAGTGGTAAACAACCAGCGACCGGGTTAACTCCGGCTTCACTATAAAGTTTCTGAGTTTCTTCTCTTAATTTCTGTTGTGTGTCAACATCTTTTGCTGAATATTTATTTTGCAGTGCCTTCATTTGTGGCTGGATCTGCATTTGTTTATTCATACTTCTGATTTGGAACCAGTTAAGTGGCAATAAAATAACTCTAATTACGATAGTAAATAGCACAATTGCCCAACCATAGCTGTTCCCAACAAGAGATGCTAACCACAGAATAAATCTTGAGAAACTATAAAGAATATAGTGATCCCAAAATCCAGTGCTCTGACTAGTAATCGGCTCATTTAGGTTAGAACAACCGGCTAAAACTAGAACCACACTCAATAAGAGTGCAACACCTAAGTATTTCTTTAAGCTTTTTTTATTCACCTTTTACACCTATAAGTCTATATATTTTTCTACCCTATTACCTTACCCAATTTTAGTAAGTGTACGATATTTTTCTTTGTCTCAAACATGTCTAAATCAACAGATGGTTTCCTTGCGATAATCAAAAAATCCAATTCTGCTGGTAAATCAGGTTTCAATTCCAATAAAGATTGGCGCACGTATCTCTTGATACGATTACGTCCAACAGCAGTATGGGAAACCTTCTTACCTACTGAAAGTCCGACACGAAAATGTTTTTGGCCAGTTTTTGGCATTTGATACAAAACAAAATTCCGATTTGCACATGACTTTCCCTTTGAATAGACATATTGGTACTCATTTTCTTTTTTAATGCGATAACTTTTTCTCATATGTCACCATAGTCTCTTGAGTCTTGTTTTTATAATAAAAAAAGACCACCAAAATTTAGTGATCCTTCAAAACTAAGCTGATAATACTTTTCTACCCTTTTTGCGGCGTCTTGCAAGAACCCTGCGACCATTACTTGTACTCATTCTTTTCATGAAACCATGGACGCGTTCACGATGACGCTTCTTAGGTTGATATGTTCTCTTTGTAGTCATTCAATAAACCTCCTGACTTTTATACTTTTAATAAATTTAATTCACTTCTTCAGACAATTGCTCGTATATAATACCATGCTTTTGCTTCAATTTAAATACCAAATTTTCCATTAGTAGAAGTTTTAGCAAAATACTTTTAAACATTACGTCCTGTGGATAATTTGTGGATTAAGTTATCAACATTTTTTGTCCACAACTTCCTTAACAAGTTTTTCCAACGAGAATTTTTGCTGTGAACTAGTTATCCACAGGTTTAAAATTCAAGTTGTAAAGTTACTTAGTCCTTTGAGCCTAAAGGGTTTCTAATCAAGCTTTTTGTGGATAACTGTGTTAATAACTCGAAAAGTGCACAATAATCCACAAGCGGTCTTCTTGTTGATAAACACATTGTTAAAATAATTAAATTTAAACATCTGTTCTGTGGAAAACTTTTTTATAGAATGATAAAATATAAACTGTCTTTTTTCCGTGAAAAATTAAGAATAAATTAGATTGGGGGGAAATCTGTGCAAAACATACATAATTCATCCGACGCCTCAATGACTGACTTTTGGAATTACTTTAAACAAAAACTCAAAGAAAATTTGACTCCAGTAAGCTTTAACACTTGGGTTGGAAGTGCTGAGCCTTTATTTATTGAAGGAAACGACATCCACATTGCTGTTCCAACTGAACTCCACAAAGACTATTGGGAACGTCACTACGCTGAAGAAGTTGCCATATATTCTTACAAGTTTAATGGCATTGAATTAAATCCTATTATCGAAACACAAGAAGAGCATGCAAAAAAGGAGCAACCTGAAAATATTGCTCCGAAACAAACAAATAATAATGACTCTGAAAAATCAGGTCATGTTTTCCACAATTCTCATTTAAATCCAAAATACACATTTGATTCATTTATTACTGGCTCTGGAAACCAAATGGCCCATGCAGCAGCACTTGCAGTTGCCGAAGAACCCGGAGTCATCTATAATCCACTATTTATCTACGGTGGTGTGGGACTTGGAAAAACCCATTTGATGCAGGCAATTGGTCATCAAATGATTAAGATTGAACCCGGTGCCAAGGTTAAATATGTCACGAGTGAAACTTTCGCTAATGACTTCATCAATTCAATTCAAACCAGAACTCAAGATGATTTCCGTCAAGAATATCGAAATGTCGATCTACTATTAATAGATGATATTCAATTTTTCGCTGAAAAAGAGGGAACTCAAGAAGAATTCTTCCATACTTTCAATGAATTACACGACAACGGCAAACAAATAGTCATGACATCTGACCGTTTGCCAAACGAAATTCCAAAGTTACAAGAAAGACTGGTATCACGCTTTAAATGGGGGCTTTCTGTCGACATTACTGCACCAGACTTAGAAACTAGGATCGCTATTTTACGTAATAAAGCAGAAGCCGAGCACCTTGAAATTCCTAATGACACACTTTCATACATAGCGGAACAAGTTGATACTAACGTCCGTGAACTGGAGGGTGCATTGATCCGTGTTCAAGCATACTCAACCTTGAAAAATGCCGATATTACTAAGTCGATTGCAGCTGATGCTTTGAAATTATTCAAATTGTCTAAAGAGAAAAAGGGTCTTTCAATTGCTAAGATACAAAATAAAGTTGCCAAATATTATCATGTATCTATTAATGATCTTAAAGGTAAAAAACGTGTCAAAACAATCGTTGTTCCTCGTCAAATAGCTATGTATTTATCACGAGAATTAACAGACCGTTCATTGCCACAAATTGGGATGGAATTCGGTGGTAAAGATCACACAACAGTCATGCACTCATGTGATAAAATAGCTGAGTTAGTTGTTAGTGATAACGACATAAAGATGGCCATCAATGAATTAAAGGATGAACTGAGAAATTAACTTGTTGAAAACTTTCTGAGTTATTAATACTTTTCCACATGTGTTAATAACAGGAAGTTTTCAACAGCCATTTAGCATTTCTATAGTTATCCACAGAATCAACAGCACCTACTACTACTGCTATATATATCTTAATTAATTAAAAGAGGGAGTTACATAAATGAAATTTTCAATCGATCGTTCAAAATTCGTAAATCAAACCACTAATGTCCAGCGTGCAATTTCAACAAAAACTACAATTCCAATACTTACTGGGATGAAATTAGAACTAACTGAATCAGGATTAAGAATTACTGGAAGTAACTCCGATATTTCTATCACTTCTTTCATTGCACAAGATGATGCTGACAATGATTTGACTATCGAAAGTACTGGCTCAATAGTTCTACCAGCTAGATTCTTTAACGAAATTATCAAGAAACTTCCTGGTGACAATTTTGAACTAGAAGTATTAAATAATAATCAGACATTAATTACATCCGGAGTTTCCGAATTTACGATCAACGGTTTGGATGCAAATAACTATCCTCACTTACCAGAGGTTGAAACTGACAATCAACTAATATTTCCTACTGACTTATTTAAAGAAGTCGTCAATCAAACAGTTATTGCTGTATCAAATCAAGAGAGTAGACCAGTTTTAACAGGTGTTAATTTCATTATTAATAATGATGGATTGACTTTGGTCGCAACTGACAGTCACCGTTTGTCACAAAGAAAGATCGATATAACAAGTGATGAAGAATATAACTTGATAATCCCCGGAAAGAGTTTGACTGAATTAGTTAGAACTATTAATGATTCCGTTAAAGAAATATCACTATCAATATCTGAAAACCAAGTATTATTCAGTTTTGACAATGTCATGTTCTATTCACGACTACTAGATGGCCGCTATCCTGAAACTGATCGTTTGATTCCAGAAGACTCAAATACACGTTTAACTTTTGATACTAGTAATTTACTAGCTTCAGTTGAACGTGCTTCGCTACTTTCACATGAAAGTAGAAATAATGTTATCAAGCTTGAAATCAAGTCAGTAGACAAGAAGGCTACACTTTATGGAAATTCTCCAGAAGTAGGTACTGTTGAAGAAGTTCTTGATTTTGAAAATCTTGAAGGCGATGATTTGGATATTTCGTTTAATCCTGACTATCTAAAAGACGCTTTGAGATCATTTGGTAGTAATACAACAATTGAAATGAGTTTTACATCACCACTTCATCCATTCACATTGCGTCCAGTGGATGATAAAGACAATTTTGTACAGCTGATTACACCAGTTCGTACCTTCTAGATCACTTTTCGAATGAATTTAGCCCAGAACATTTCGTTCTGGGCTATTTTTTTACCATATTCCATTTTTAAGGCTTGATTTTTGCCATAAGAGTTTTTCTAGACTTTTTTAGTGGGTGGATACTGGAATTGTCAAAAATTGCTTAGAGGTGCTCTAAATTACGTTTAAGTTGTTTTTTGACTTAAAAACAACTATAATTACATTATGTCTTTAAATGGTATAAATCTAATAAATAGGGTGTTAATATGTCGAAAAAAATTAAAATTGATACTGAATTTATCACATTGGGTCAGCTACTTAAGGATGCTGGAATCATATCAACTGGTGGCCAAGCTAAGTGGTATTTAAGAGAGAATTCAGTAAGCCTTAATGGTGAGGCGGAAAATCGCCGTGGTAAAAAACTACGTACAGGCGATGTAGTTGTAGTTGATGATCAGAGTTTTGAAATCGAATAGTTGTATATAAAAGATCTCAGACTTAGAAACTATCGTAACTACGAGTCTTTAAATATTAGTTTTTCACCAAACATTAATGTGTTTTTGGGACATAATGCCCAAGGTAAAACAAATTTATTAGAGGCTATGTATTTTCTAGCTTTGACCAGAAGCCATCGAACGTCTAATGATAAGGATTTGATCAGATGGGGTAGTGATTTTTCAAGAATCTCTGGATTAGTGATCAAAGATAATACCAGTAAGTTAAAGTTAGATCTTGTCGTTAGTAAGTCAGGTAAAAAAGCAAAACTAAATAATATTGAACAACGTAAATTATCTAGTTACATAGGAAATTTGAACGTTGTTTTGTTTTCTCCGGAGGATTTATCGATTGTCAAAGGCAATCCTGGGATCCGCCGGAAATTTATTGATATGGAATTTGGTCAGATATCCAACCAGTACTTACAAACTGTGAGTCAGTTCCGCTCAGTTTTGAAGCAACGTAACGCATATTTGAAAAAACTTCAGCATCATCAATCTAAGGATTTAGTTTACTTAGAAGTTTTATCTGATCAATTGGCAGGGTATTGTGCTGAGGTTGTAAGAACTAGACTTGATTTTTTAGGAAAACTTCAAGGACATATTGAAAAGATCCATGATCAGATCAGTGATCATCAAGAAATCCTAAAAATTAAGTACTCCAGCTTTTATGACAGCACTGATAAGACTGTTGAAAATATTTATGATATTTATAAGCAGGCTTTCAAAGATAACACGCAAAAAGAAATCCAGCGAGGTGTGACTCTATTTGGTCCACATCGTGATGATATTAAATTTTTGATCAATGATAAAAACGTTCAAGATTTTGGTTCTCAAGGTCAACAAAGATCGGTTGCACTAAGTTTGAAATTAGCAGAAGTTGAATTGATAAAAGAGCAGGTTGGTGATTATCCAGTTTTGTTGTTGGATGATGTTTTATCTGAATTGGACCAAAAACGTCAGACACATCTGCTTTCATCAATTGGAAATGGTATTCAAACTTTTATTACAACGACTTCACTTGAGGATGTTGATCAAAAAATTGTTAAAAATCCAAATATTTTAAATATTACTAATGGAAAAGTTCAACAGGAGGAAATTTAATGGCTGAAAACAGTAGAAAAGCTGAACTAGATAAACAAGAAGAACTAGCTGAAGAATATGACGCTAGCCAAATTCAAGTCCTTGAAGGGCTTGAAGCTGTTCGTAAGAGACCGGGTATGTACATCGGTTCTACTAGTAAGCAAGGTTTACATCATCTTGTTTGGGAAATTATCGATAATGGTATTGATGAAGCCTTGGCTGGCTTTGCAACAAAAATCGATGTAACTGTTGAACCAGATAATTCCATCACCGTTTTTGATGATGGTCGTGGTATTCCCGTTGATATCCAAAAGAAAACTGGCAAACCAGCTTTAGAGACTGTTTATACTATTCTTCATGCCGGTGGTAAATTCGGCGGTGGCGGATACAAAGTCTCTGGTGGTCTTCACGGTGTTGGTGCCTCTGTTGTTAACGCTTTGAGTAGTGAGTTAGATGTAGTTGTTACTCGTGGCGGTAAGAAATATGGTATCGATTTTGAACGAGGCAAAGTAAAACATGCGATGCACATTGTTGGTGATGCTGATGAATATGCACATGGCACTCTGGTCCATTTTGTTCCGGATCCTGACATATTTACAGAAACAACAGTTTATGATGACAAGGTTTTGACAACTAGAATTCGTGAATTGGCATTCTTAAATAAAGGTCTAAAACTTACATTTACTGACAAACGTTCTGATACTGCTGAAAAACTAGTCTTCCACTATGAAGGTGGTATTAAGAGTTATGTTGAGTATATGGATAAGGATAAAGAGGTCGTTTTTGACGAACCAATCTATCTAGAAGGTATTCAAGACGGCGTTACAGTTGAAGTTGCCTTGCAGTATACTGATGAATTCCATACTAATTTGATGACTTTTGCTAACAACATTCATACATATGAAGGTGGTACTCATGAGGTTGGTTTTAAGACCGCTTTAACTCGTGTTATCAACGATTATGCGCATAAGAAGAAGTTCTTGAAGGATACTGAGAAATTATCTGGTGAAGATGTTCGTGAAGGGATGACGGCTGTAGTTAGTGTTAAGCATCCAGATCCTCAATTTGAAGGTCAAACTAAGACAAAACTTGGTAATTCAGATGCTAGAACTATTACTGATAGATTGTTCAGTGAGCACTTTATGAAGTTCATGATGGAAAACCCTGATACAGCAAAGAAAATCGTTGAGAAGGGTAGTTTGGCTACTAAGGCTAGACTAGCTGCTAAACGTGCTCGTGAAGTAACTAGAAAACAAAATGGTCTAGAAATCAGTAATTTACCTGGTAAGTTGGCTGATAATGCAAGTAAAGATCCAGCAATCTCTGAGATATTTATTGTCGAGGGTGATTCAGCCGGTGGTTCTGCTAAAACAGGACGTTCTCGTTTGACTCAAGCTATTTTACCTATCAGAGGTAAGATCTTGAACGTTGAAAAAGCTTCAATGGACAAGATCCTAGCTAACGAAGAAATCAGAACTTTATTTACAGCTATGGGAACTGGTTTTGGAGAAGAGTTTGATATTTCTAAAGCAAGATATCACAAAGTTATTATTATGACTGATGCCGATGTCGATGGTGCTCATATTAGAACCTTATTATTGACACTACTTTACAGATATATGAGACCAATCGTTGATGCAGGATATGTATATATCGCTAAGCCACCTTTGTATCAAGTTCGTCAGGGTAAGATGATGCAATACTTTGATACTGACAAAGAAAAAGATGAGTTCGTATCACAATTACCAGCAAAACCAGAACCAAAGATCCAACGTTACAAGGGTCTTGGTGAAATGGACGCTGATCAATTATGGGATACAACTATGGACCCAGATAAGAGAAGATTGGATCGTGTTAAACTCGACGATGCAATCGAAGCTAACAAGGTCTTCTCAATGTTAATGGGTGACAAAGTTGAACCTAGAAGAATCTTTATTGAAGATAATGCGAAATACGCTGAAGTAGATTATTAGTTTTTAGGAAAGGGAAAAAAGTTAATGGACGATAGAAGAATAGCAAATGTTAATTTAACGGAAGTAATGAAAAAGTCTTTCGTGGATTACGCTGCCAGTGTTATCGTATCTCGTGCACTTCCAGATGTACGTGATGGATTAAAACCAGTTCATCGTCGTATCTTATACGGTATGAATGAATTAGGCGTTACACCTGACAAGCCATATAAAAAGAGTGCCAGATTCGTTGGGGATATTATGGGTAAGTATCACCCACATGGGGACTCAGCCATATACGAGTCAATGGTTAGAATGGCACAAGATTTCAGTTATCGTTATCCATTAGTTGATGGACACGGAAACTTTGGTTCTATTGATGGTGATCCGCCTGCTGCTATGCGTTATACCGAAGCTCGTATGAGCAAAATGGCAGTTGAAATGTTGCGTGATATCAACAAAGATACCGTTGACCTTGTTCCCAATTATGATGGTGAAGAAAAAGAGCCAATGGTCTTGCCAGCTCGTTTCCCTAACCTTTTAGTGAATGGTGCAACCGGAATTGCCGTTGGTATGACAACAAATATTCCATCACATAATTTAAAAGAAGTTATTGATGCGCTACATATTTTGATGCGCAACCATGACGCTACGATTGCTGACTTAATGAAGGTTATCCCAGGACCTGACTTCCCAACTGGTGGAATCATCATGGGTAAATCTGGAATTAGAAAAGCTTATGAACACGGAAAAGGAACCATTATGCTCCGTGCCAAAGTAGACGTTATAACTAAGAAGAACGGTGCAGAACAAATCATCGTTACAGAGTTACCATATATGGTAAATAAGGCTAACTTAGTAGAACGTATCGCCGAACTTGCTCGTGATAAGAAGCTTGAAGGTATCACTGACTTAAATGATGAATCCGATCGTGAAGGTATGAGGATCGTCATTGATATTCGTCGTGATATGAGTGCTTCAGTTGTTTTGAATAACTTGTACAAGTTGACGCAACTACAAATTTCTTATGGTATCAATATGGTTGCAATCGTTGATAAAACACCTCGTGTTCTATCACTTAAAGAAGTCTTGTTGTATTACTTGAAGCATCAAGAAGTTATTATTAGACGTAGAACTGAATATGAATTACGCCGAGCTCAGGCCCGTGCACATATTCTTGAAGGATTGAGAATCGCACTTGATCATATTGATGAGATCATCAAGGTCATCAGAGGTTCTCAAACATCTAGTGTTGCCAAACAAACATTGATGGATCGTTTCGAATTATCTGACAAACAATCACAAGCTATCTTGGATATGCGTTTGGTTCGTTTGACAGGCTTGGAACGTGAAAAGGTTGAAGCAGAATACCAAGATCTATTAGTAAAAATTGCTGAATACAAAGATATTTTGGCAAAACCAGAACGTGTTGATAAGATCATCTATGATGAATTGCTTGAAATTCAAGAAAAATTCGGTGATCCTAGAAGAACTGAAATCCGTGCTAGTGAAGTTGCTAATATCGAGGATGAAGATTTAATCGAAGAAGAGAACATTCTAGTTGTCTTGACACACAAAGGTTATATCAAGCGTTTGTCCACGGATGAATTCCGTGTTCAAAATCGTGGTGGCAGAGGTGTTCAAGGAATGGGTGTTCACGATGATGACTTCATCGAACACATGATTTATACATCAACTCATGATCGTCTATTATTCTTTACTAATACTGGTAAGGTATATAGGACTAAGGGGTATGAAGTTCCTGAATATGGTCGTACTGCTAAGGGAATTCCAGTTATTAATTTATTGAACATTGAAAAAGGTGAGACGATTCAAACGGTTATTAACGTTGATCGAGATGTTGACCGTGAGAACTCATACTTATTCTTTGTTACTAAATTTGGAACTGTTAAACGTACACCAGTGACTGATTTTGCTAATATCAGACATTCCGGACTACGTTCTATCACTCTAAAAGATGGGGATGAGCTTGATAATGTCTTCTTAACTAACGGAGATAAAATCATCTTTATCGGAACACACAAGGGTTACGCTGTAACCTTTAGAGAAAGCGACGTCCGTCCTATGGGAAGAACTGCGGCTGGTGTTCGTGGAATTAAACTACGTGAGGAAGATTACGTTGTTGGTTCATCTATCGTTGAAAAGGGTGAAGAGGTCCTAACTATTTCTGAAAAAGGTTATGGTAAGAGAACTTCTGTTGACGAATATCCTGTTAAAGGACGTGGTGGTAAAGGTATTAAGACTGCTAACGTTACAGAGAAAAATGGCCCTATAGCCGGTGTTACAGCTGTTGATGGTGATGAGGATATTATGCTTATTACTGATAAAGGTGTAATGATCCGTTTTGGCGTTGATAGCGTGTCACAAACTGGACGTGCAACTTTGGGTGTTAGATTGATCAAGGTTGATGATAATTCGATCGTTTCAACTATGGCTAAGATCCAAGAAGAAGAAGTAGAGGAAAATGAAGAGACATCAACTGATGTTAATACTGATTCCAATACTGAGACAATTTCTGAAGAAACAAAATCAGATGATGATTCTAGCGATGAGACATCTGATGGTGACAATAATTAATTAGAAGCAAAAAAACGTTTCTGCGTAATTTGATTATGTATCGTTCAGGATACGTGTCAGGCAGAAACGTTTTTTATTGAAATTTATTATGGTATTCACTGAAAGTTTATGATAAAATTTAACATTGTGAGTATAAAATGTAGTTAATTTATGCTCCTTGTTCTTTCAGTAGAACCATTAGACCATAAGGAGGTGCAGTTATGACACATTACGAAATTACATATATCATCAAACCTGATATTGAAGAAGAAGCTAAGAAGACTCTTATTGATCGTTACGACAAGATCATTACAGACAACGGCTCATCCGTAATCGACTCAAAAGACTGGGAAAAGAAACGTTTAGCATACGAAATCGCTAATTACAAAGAAGGTATTTACCATATTGTAAATGTAAATGCTGAAAATGATGACGCTATCAACGAATTCGACCGTCTAGCAAAGATCGATGAAAACATGCTACGTCACATGATTATCAAACGTGAAGACTAATTTGTTTCACGTGAAACACTTTAAGGAGGCAGACATATGATTAATCGAGTTGTATTAACTGGACGCCTGACACGTGATCCTGAACTAAGATACACGTCTAGCGGGGCTGCCGTTGCTAGTTTTACAGTAGCAGTAAATAGAACATTTACTAATGCTCAAGGGGAACGTGAGGCTGATTTTATCAACTGCGTTATCTGGAGAAAATCTGCTGAGAACTTTTCAAATTTCACTAATAAGGGTTCACTTGTTGGAATAGATGGACGTCTTCAAACACGTTCATATGAAAATCAACAAGGTCAAAGAGTCTATGTAACCGAAGTTGTTGTTGAAAACTTCTCATTGCTAGAATCAAGATCCGAAAGTGAGAAGAGAAATACTGGTTCATCAAATAATAATTTTGGTGATAACAATAAGAGCAACAACAGTAATCCCAATCAAGCTCCATATAATAATCAACAAAATCAATCAAGCCAGTCGCCTTTTGGCAACAACAATTCAAATAATAACAATAATCAATCTAACAACAATAATAACAACAGTAACAACTCAAATAATATGAGCGATCCATTTGCTGACAACAGTAAACCAATCGACATATCAGATGACGACTTACCATTCTAATATAGAAGGGATGACTAAAATGGCACAACAAAGACGTGGCGGACGTAGAAGACGTAAAGTTGACTTCATCGCAGCTAACCATATCGATTATATCGATTACAAGAACACAGACTTACTTAAGAGATTTATCTCAGAACGTGGTAAGATTTTGCCAAGACGTGTTACAGGCACAAGCGCAAAAAACCAAAGAAAGCTTACAATCGCTATCAAGCGTGCAAGAATTATGGCTTTATTACCATTCGTTGCAGAAGACTAATTTTAATTAAGTGTCGAGACTTTTGTCTCGGCTTTTTTTTTACTTAAAAATCCAAAAGATAGTTATTATATCTCGGTATTATTTTCTCAATAAATAGTTGTCGGCTGTGATAAAATTAAGAGGTATATCTAAGAGGGGACTAATATGAAAAAGATAAAATCTAATTTGCGTTTCTTCCTTTCTCGAGTTGATTACTCAACACAATTAACGGCAATCTCATTAGTTGTTATGTTGATTTCAATATTTGTAGTTGGACTGATACACGGCTCTATAAGCGGTTACATTCAGTCTCTATTAGTCGTTATTGCATTTGTCTTATTTGTATACTTATTTTTACTTCTAGGAGAAAAAGCTGGTAAGTATACTAATAACTTGCAGTATCGAATTGACCGAGGAACGGATAACAGTTTTGTCGAGTATCCGTTGGGAATTATGCTTTATGATGATGATAAACAAGTACAGTGGGTGAATCCTTACTTTGTTGAGAAGACAGGAATTGAAACTGTATATAGTACTAATATCTCTGATATTTCATCCGAATTAACAACATTTGTTGATAGTGACGATGAAGAGGACGAACATGGTAAATACCGTACGATCCAAATCGGAGATAAGTATTACTTGGTACAGGTCCAAACTGAATTGAAAGTTATCTATTTTATGGATATTACTCATTATTCAAAAATTGAGAAACGATATGAAAAAAATCGTTCAGTTATAGGACAAGTCTATCTAGATAATTATGCTGAAATCACGCAATCAATGAGTGATCGAGATATTTCTAATTTGGATAATTATGTTACTAACGAACTATCCAATTGGGCATCTAGAGAGCAGATGTTTTTGAAACGTATCGATGATGATCATTTCTTCATTGTTGCTTACACTGGTAAGATTTTTAAGATGGAAGAAAATGGATTCAAAATCCTTGATATGATCCGAGAATATACATCGCAGCAAAATGTTCCATTGACCTTAAGTATGGGATTTTCCTACGGGGTCGATGATTTGAATTCATTGAATGATGAAGCTCAAAAGAATCTTAATTTGGCGCTTGGCCGTGGTGGAGATCAAGTTGTTGTCAAAGAAATCGGACAAAAAGCCAGATTTTATGGTGGTAATACCGACCCTATGGAAAAGAGAACACGAGTTCGTGCTAGGATGATCAGTGAAGCTCTTCAAGAATTGTTGAAGGATAGTGATCAAGTCATCGTAATGGGACACTCACATCCAGATATGGATGTGGTTGGTTCGTCTCTTGGTATTAGAAGAATTGCCTTGATGAATAATACGCCATGTAAAGTGGTTATTGATCCCAAAACAATTCATACAGATGTCAGTCGTTTGTTGCAATTGATCAATAAGGATCCAGCTATTAAAGATGATATTGTGACTCCAGAGGAATCTTTGAATCTTAGAACACCAAATACTTTGATAGTTATGGTCGATCACTCTAAGCAAAGTATCTCGATCAATCCCAACATGTTCAACTTACCAAATGAAAAAGTTGTGGTCATTGATCATCATAGACGTGGAGAAGAGTTCCCAGAGAATCCAATGCTGATTTATATCGAGCCATATGCGTCATCTACTAGTGAATTGATTACTGAAATGTTAGAATATCAACCTAAGAATAAAAAGGCTATAGAAAAGATTGAGGCTACTTCACTATTAGCCGGAATTACCGTGGATACTAAGTCATTTTCATTAAGAACAGGTACTAGAACGTTTGATGCCGCTAGTTACTTACGTTCTGTTGGTGCGGATGAAGCCTTGATCCAGAACTTATTGAAGGAAAATATCGACAGTTTCATCCAAAGAAATCATTTGATCGAAACTATAACAATGGTCGGTGGTAATATGGCGGTCTGTTTTGGAGAAAATGATCGTTCATATGATCCAGTTATCGTTGCTCAAGCAGCGGATACATTGTTATCATTGAATAATGTTGAGGCATCGTTTGTTATTAGTAAAAGACCTGACGGACGAGTTGGAATCTCTGCAAGAAGCTTAGGTAAAATAAATGTCCAAGTTATTATGGAAAAACTTGGTGGTGGTGGTCACTTAACTGATGCAGCAACACAAATTGCGGATGCTACAGTTGACCAAGCTAAGGATCAGTTGATCGATGTGTTATCTGATTACCAGAAATAGAGAGTGAGAACTCTCTTTGTATTCTAAATATATGGAGGATTTATTATGAAGGTTATCTTTACTCAAGATGTTAGAGGAAAAGGCAAAAAAGGTGAGGTTAAAAACGTTGCCGCAGGATATGCTCAAAACTTTTTAATTAAAAATAATAAGGCTATTGAAGCAACTAAGGCTAACATGGCTAAATTGTCAGCTGAACACAATCGCGAAGAAAAGGATTTCCAGGCTGAATTAGAAGAAGCTAAGAAGTTCAAGGCAGAAATTGAAAAAGATACTACAGTTGTAGAGATTCAATCCAAAGCTGGAACTGATGGAAGATTATTTGGTTCAGTTACTACTAAGAAAGTTGCTGAAGAACTTGATAAGCAATATGGAATGAAGGTCGACAAACACAAAATGGAACTCCCAGAAGGAGCTAAAGCACTTGGCTACATAAATGTACCAACAAAGATTTTTGATGGTGTAGAGGCTACTATAAGAGTACATATAGTTGAAAAGAGCTAGTATTGAATGAATAATGATATAAATACACGGATACCGCCCAATGACAAGGATGCTGAACAAGCTGTCTTAGGGGCGGTATTTCTAAGTCAAGATGCATTAGTTGAATCAATGGAATACGTCGAGTCAAAAGACTTTTACCAACATGCTAATCAATTGGTATTCCAAGCCATGGTCAATTTGAATGACCGTGAAGAACCAGTCGATGTTGTGACGGTTCAAAATGAA